>DASVFC010000238.1:0-9535 GCA_036380235.1 Vicinamibacterales bacterium | reverse complement strand
GCGCCTGCGAAGCGTCACTTGGCAGCGCCGACGGATGCGTGGTGCTGCAATCAGTCGTTCAAACGTTCGCGCAACGTGTGACGCAGCATGCATAACGTCATCGACCAGAGCGTGCTCGAACGCCACGGCATCAAGCCGGATGAGTACGACCGCATTCTGCAGTTGATGGGCCGCGAGCCTAACCTGCTCGAGCTCGGCTTGTTCTCCGTCATGTGGTCCGAGCACTGCAGCTACAAGAGCTCACGCGTGCATCTCAAGACGCTGCCGACTACGGGTCCACGCGTCGTTCAAGGGCCCGGCGAGAACGCCGGCGCCGTCGACATTGGTGATGGCCTCTGCGCTGTCTTCAAGATTGAATCGCACAACCATCCGTCCTTCATCGAGCCGTATCAAGGCGCGGCCACCGGCGTCGGCGGCATCATCCGCGACATCTTCACCATGGGAGCGCGGCCGATTGCGTTGTTGAACGCCTTGCGTTTCGGTTCGCTCGACACGCCGTTGGCGCGCCGCATCTTCGAGGGCGTGGTGGCCGGCGTTGGCGGCTACGGCAACAGCATCGGCATCCCCACCGTCGGCGGCGAAATTGTGTTCGACGAGATGTATGCGGGCAACCCCCTCGTCAACGTGCTCTGTCTCGGCATCGCGCGCAAGGACGACATCGTGAAAGGCGCGGCCAAGGGCATTGGCAACCCGGTGTTCTACGTCGGCGCCAAGACTGGTCGCGACGGCATTCACGGCGCGACGATGGCCTCGGCTGAGTTCGACGAGAAGTCGGCGGAAAAGCGGCCGGCCGTGCAGGTTGGCGATCCGTTCATGGAAAAGCTGCTGATGGAAGCTTGTCTCGAGGTGATGAAGACGGGCGCCGTTGTCGGCATCCAGGACATGGGCGCCGCCGGATTCACGTGCTCGACATCCGAGATGGGTTCGCGCGGCGGCGTCGGCATGAACGTCGACGTCGCGCACGTCCCGCAGCGCGAAACCGGGATGATCCCGTACGAAATCATGCTGTCGGAATCGCAGGAGCGCATGCTGTTGGTCGTTGAGCGCGGCCGGGAGCGCGAGGTCGAAGCGGTATTCGAGAAGTGGGATCTGCACGCGGTCAAGGTCGGCGAGGTCACTGAGGGCACGCGCCTGAAGATTCACGAGCACGGCGTCCTCGTCGCCGACGTGCCGAATCGCGCGCTCACCGATGAAGCGCCGGTCTACAACCGGCCGATGCAGGAACCGCCGTGGCAGAAGGACGTGCAGCAGCTCTCGCTCGAGGCGCTCGGTGCACCGCCGCCCGCGCAGCAGGCGTTCGATCAATTGATTGCCGTCCCGACCATCGCGAGCAAGCGGTGGGCCTATCGCCAGTACGACCATACAGTTGGCACCAATACGATTGCGCAGCCCGGGATGTCGGCGGCCGTCGTGCGCGTCAAAGGCACCAACCGCGGCCTGGCGATCTCTGTAGACGGCAACGGTCGCTTCTGCTATCTCGATCCGTATATCGGCGCCAAGCTGGCCGTTGCGGAAGCGGCGCGCAACGTTGCCTGTGCGGGCGGCGAGCCGATCGGCGCCACCAATAACCTGAACTTCGGCAATCCTGAGCGGCCGGAGATCATGTGGCAGATCGGCGAGGCGGTTCGCGGCATCGGCGACGCCTGTCGCGCGCTGCAAGTGCCGATCACCGGCGGCAACGTCAGTCTCTACAACGAGACGGAGGGCCGCGCCATTTTCCCGACGCCGGTGCTCGGCGTTGTCGGCCTGCTGGATGATGCGTCGCGGACGGCGACGCGAGCCTTCAAACGGGCGGGCGCGACGGTGGTTCTGCTGGGCGATAATCGCGGTGAGCTTGGCGGCAGCGAGTACCTGGCGACGATGCACGGCAAGGTGGCCGGCCAGCCGCCAGCGATTGACCTGCACCGCGAAGCGGCGCTGCAGCGGTTGATCGTCAAATTGATCCGCGAGCAGTTGATCGAGTCCGCGCACGATTGTTCCGAAGGCGGGCTGGCTATCGCGCTTGCTGAATGCACGTTCGATAATGGCGGCATCGGCGTCACCGCCAACATCGCGGGGGAGGCTGCGGCGGCATTCAGCGTAAACGCCGTGCTGTTCGGCGAGTCGGCCTCGCGCATCGTCATCTCTGTGGATTCGGCTCGGCTCGACGCGGTGCTGTCGGCGGCAACGGCTGCCGCAATCCCCGCCGTCGAGATTGGCAACACTGGCGGCGATCGGATTCGCATCAGCGTCGGCGGGCGGAGCGCAATTGATTCGGCTGTGGCCGACGCGGAGCGCGCATGGGCCACCGCGATCGAACGGAAAATGCAGAAAGCCAAAGGCTGAAGGCCGACGGCGGAAGGCTGAAGGCTTCTTATGTTCGACAAGTTCAAAGATGAATGCGGTGTGTTCGGCGTCTACGGTCATGCCGAGGCGTCGAAGCTGACCTATCTCGGTCTCTACGCGCTGCAGCATCGCGGCCAGGAGAGCGCCGGCATCGCCTCGGCGGACGGCGACCGCGTCCGTCTCGTCCGGCAGATGGGTTACGTCAACGAGATCTTCGATGAGGGAACGCTCAAAACGTTGTCCGGCCACATCGCGATCGGCCACACGCGGTATTCGACCGCCGGCGAGAGCAAGCTGTCGAACGCACAGCCGATCCTGATCGATTGCGTGCACGGCCAGGTGGGCATCTGCCACAACGGCAATCTCGTCAACGCCAACGAAGTGCGTGCCCGGCTGGTTCGCGCCGGATCGATTTTCCAGACCAACAGCGACACTGAGGTGGTGCTGCATCTCTACGCCCGATCACAAGCCGGCTCGATGGAAGATGCGCTGGTCGAAGCGATTACACAGGTGACCGGCGCGTTCTCGGTCGCGTTGATCACCAAGGACAGCTTGATCGCGGCGCGCGATCCGCACGGGTTCCGGCCGCTCGCGCTCGGTCGCATCGGCGACAAGGGCTGGGCGGTGACGTCGGAAACCTGCGCCCTCGATTTGATCGGCGCCACCTACGTTCGCGACGTCGAGCCGGGTGAAATTCTGATCATCGGTCCGCACGGCCAGCGCTCGATCAAGCCGTTCCCGAAAGCGCAGCTTTCACACTGCATCTTCGAGCACGTCTATTTCGCGCGGCCCGACAGCGAGGTGTTCGGCGAGAGCGTCAACGAGGTGCGGACCAACCTCGGCCGCGCACTTGCCCGCGAGACCGGCATCGACGCGGACGTGGTAGTACCGATCCCCGACTCCGGCGTGTGCGCAGCGATCGGCTACTCCGAGGAATCGCACATTCCGCTGCGATTCGGGTTGATCCGCAATCACTACGTCGGCCGCACGTTCATCGAGCCGGCGCAATCGATCCGCCACTTCGGCGTCAAGGTAAAGCTCAACCCGGTGAAGAGCATTCTGGCCGGCAAGCGCGTGGTGCTCATCGACGACTCGCTCGTGCGCGGCACCACCAGCCGCAAGATCGTCAAGATGGTGCGTGCCGCCGGCGCGAAGGAAGTCCACCTTCGCATCAGCTGTCCGCCGACCGTGTCCCCGTGTTTCTACGGCGTCGACACGCCGCGTCGTGCCGAGTTGATTGCCGCGACGCACTCGCTTGAAGAGATCAGGCGGTATGTCGCCGCCGACACGATCGGCTACCTCAGTCTCGGCGGCCTGCTCTCGTCGGTGAAGAAGCCGAGCGGCACGTATTGCACATCGTGTTACACCGGCCAGTACCCGGTCGCCTTCCCGCGCGACGAAAACGGATACCTGCAGCTGTCGTTGAAGATCGACGGCAAGCCGGTCCCACTACCCGAAGAAGAACCAGAAACGGTGGGTTAAGCATGCGCTCGGTGGTTCGCATTCTGTCTTTCGCGTTCTTGGTCTTCGCGGCGAGCGCGGCCGCCGGGGCGCAGGAGCGCGGTCCGGTGCCGGTAACACCGCAGCAGATCCAGGACGCAATCAGCAAGCTCGGCGACTTCGACTACGCCACGCGGATGGCCGCCGGTCGCACGCTCCGCCGCGCTCCCGCGGCGCAAGTCGTGCCGGTGTTGCTGCAAACCGTTCGCGAACATGCCGACGGGTTCATCCGCTTCCGCGCGCTGGCGCTGCTCACCGGCTTCAACGATCCGCGCACGGTTGACGTCATGGAAGAGGTGATGACGTCGCCGAACGATCGTTTGCGTGAAGTCGCGTACGCGTATTTCGAACAGCATCCGCAGCCCTCGCTTGCGCCGAAGTTCCTCGCCGCGCTGGCGAAGGAAGAAGGCGAGTTCGTTCGTCCCGCATTGATCAGGGCGCTGGCGGCGATGCACAAGGAACCCGGTGTCCTCGACGTCCTGATGCGCGACACCAGGCGCGGCGTCGATTTCTTTCGCAGTACCGTGATCGAGGCCATCGGCGACTACAAAGTGGCCGCGGCGCTCCCCGCGGTGATCGAGGTCGCGAAACTCGACGGGCCGCTGCAGGACGATGCGGTGACGGCAATCGGCAAGATTGGCGACAAGAGCGCCTTGCCGGTGCTGGCGTCATTGCAGCAGTCGGCACCCAAGGAGTCACAGCCGGCGATTGCAGCGGCGATCTGCCTGACCGGCACGAACTGCACCGCGCATATCGGGTATCTCGAAAAGACGCTGACCTACGCCGAGACGTATCCGGGCTTTCAGGAGCTTTTACGCGGTGCGGCCGCGGGCCTGGGCAACATCGCGCGGCAAGGCAACGCCGACGCTCTGCGCATCCTCTTCGATGTCGGCATCCCGTCGCAGGATCCGGTTCGCGCGCCGGTGACGCTCGCGCTCGGTCTCGTGGCGCTTCGCAATACGCCGCTGATGTTGAAAACCCTCGCGGAACGTCCAGATCAGGCGGGCGCTCTGGGTATCCTGGCGGAAGCCTTCGACATGCTCGAGGAAGACCTCGAGGAGGAGCGCTTTTTCGTCGCCGTCAGGCGCGCCTATTGGGCCGCCGCCGACGGGTCGCCCACCAGAAAGTTGTGCGAGCAGCTGATCACGAAGTTAGACTTCTAACCGCGTGAACCAGCCCAAGCCCCAGGCCCAAGGCCCCGAGCCCGTGGATTACAAGTCGGCAGGCGTCGACATCGACGCGGGCAACGAAACCGTCAACCGCATCAAGAAGCTCGCGAAATCCACATTCACGCCAGGCGTCCTGTCCGAAATCGGGTCGTTCGGCGGCTTGTTCAAGCTCGACACGTCCGCGTGGAAGGAGCCGGTGCTCGTGTCGAGCGCCGATGGCGTTGGCACCAAGCTCAAGATCGCATTCATGATGAATCGCCACCGCACCATCGGTGTCGATCTCGTCAACCACTGCGTCAACGACATCCTCGTCCAGGGCGCGGTGCCGTTGTTCTTTCTTGATTACCTCGCCACCGGCAAGTTGTCGCCGGACGTGGCCGAGCAGATTGTCGAAGGCCTGGCAAGAGCCTGTCAGGACAACGGCTGCGCCTTGCTCGGCGGCGAGACTGCCGAGATGCCCGGGTTCTATGCCGACGGCGAATATGACGTGGCCGGCTTCATCGTTGGCGCCGTCGATCGCGCGCAGATCATCAACGGCCGCAACATCGCGGTTGGCGATGTTCTGATTGGGCTGCCGTCGAACGGTCTCCATACCAATGGCTATTCGCTCGCGCGCAAGGTGGCGTTCGAAACCTTGAAACTTGAAGCCGACAGTCACGTTCCCGATCTCGGTGAAAGCGTTGGAGAAGCGCTGCTGCGCACGCATCGGACCTACCTGCCGGTGCTGAAGCCGCTTCTCGGCAAGAACCTGATCAAGGGCATGGCGCACATCACCGGTGGTGGCATCACTGATAACCTGCCGCGCGTGTTGCCCTCCGGAACTGCCGCGCGCGTCAACCGCACGTCATGGCGCGTGCCCGCGATCTTTCGCTGGATCGGTGAGTCCGGACGCGTCCCCGAGTACGATCTCCGCCGCACCCTCAACATGGGCATCGGCATGATTCTCGTCGTCGCCGCAAGGGATGCCGACGCGGTTCGCCAGGCGCTGCTCAATAGCGGCGAGGCCAACAGCGTGGTGATCGGCGATATCGTCAGCGGCAACCAGGACGTGCAATACGCGTAGGTGATCGCCATGAAAAGACGACGCGCGATTCAGACGCTGGCCACCGCCGCCGCGGCGCTGCCGCTGTTGCGCGTGCCGCTCGAGGCACAACAGCTTTCCTCCGATCACGTGTTTGTGCTGCGCGACGTCGCCGCAACCGTGTTGCCGTCGTCCATCGGCCGCAAGGGCCAGGACGAAGCCGTCGACGACTTCCTGCGTTGGATCCGTGAATACAAAGACGGCGTGCCGCTCTCGCACGGCTACGGCGAGCCGCGGTTGGTGAAGTCCGGTCCATCTCCGGCGCCGGGCTATGCCAGCCAGATCGCGTCGTTGCAGGCCGCCGCCAAGGCGAGAGGCGGTCGCTTCGGCGCGCTACCACTCGAAGATCGCCGCGCACTGCTGGACGAGGCATTCAAAGCCGCCGACGTTCGCGCCCTCCCGGGCCGCCCCGACGGCAAGCACGTCGTTGCGGATCTGATGGCGCACTACTTCCGCAGCAGCGCCGCCAACGACCTCTGCTACAACGCGCGCATCGGCCGCAACACTTATCGCGCGATTCGAGTGACCACCGTGCGCCCGCAGCCGTTGGCTGCCCAAGCTGCGGGTCCCAAGCCCCAGGCCCGGTAATCATGCCCGTCCACGAATCCGACGTTTGCGTGATTGGCGGCGGCATCACCGCGGCGATGCTGATCGAACGCCTCGCCGAGCTGAAACCGGGGCTCCGCATCACCGCCGTTGAAGCCGGTCGATCGATCTTCGATCGCGAGAACCGCGGCACCTATCATCGCCGTGCTCTCGAGTACGGCGAGCATCCCTGGCACGACGATTACATCGAAGATCAGCAAGCCAAGGGCATGATCTCGATGACGATGGCCGTCGGCGGCCAGGCGCTGCATTGGGGCGGCGCGTGCAACCGGTTTTCGGAGGAAGACCTGCGTCTGAAGTCGATGTACGGGCTGGCCTACGACTGGCCGCTCGAATGGAACGAGCTCGAGACGTATTACGTCGACGCTGAGCGCCGCTTGCATGTAGCCGGCGATCCGAGCCCGTATCCGGAAGATCGCCGCTCGGCGCCGTATCCGCAGCCGGCGATGCCGTTGTCCTACAACCTGCAGGTTCTCAAGAAATGGGCGGAGCAGAGCGGAATGAAGTTCTCGCCGCTGCCGCTGTCGCGCAATATCGACAAGCCGCATGGCGGCCGCGGCGCGTGCGGCCTCTACGACACTTGCGGTGACGTCTGCCCCACGGGCGCGCGGTACTCACCTGACTACACCTATCAGCAGCTGATCGCGGCGAAGAAGGTGACGCTGCACGATCGCATGCTCGTTCGCAAGCTCGTGCTCGCCGACGGCAACGACACCATCGTCGCGGCTCACGGCTATCACCAGGATCGCCCGACTGAGGTGACTGAATATCGCGCGCGCTGGTTCGTGCTCGCCTCCGGGCAATGCTGGAGTCCGCACTTGCTGCTGCTGTCGGCGACTTCGCGCTTTCCGAACGGGCTTGCCAACCGCTCCGGACTCGTCGGCCGTTACATGAACGGCCACAAGTTCATCTCGGCGCAAGCGATGATCGACGAGGAAACGTTCCCCGGGCAGAACATGGCGCACAGCCTGATTTCGCGCGAGTACTTCCGCTGCGCGGCCGACACGCCCTTCGTGCGGCACGACACGCGCGTATGGGAGAGCGCCGCGGGCAAGGAACCGCGGCTGCGAAGCGCCGATGGCCGCCTGATGCTCGGCGACGAGTTGTTGACCGAGTGGCGTTCACGCGCCCTGAAAGGGAGCTCGGTTCGCCTGCGCGCCTATTACGACTCGCATCCGTCCGCCGACAGCCGGTTGACGCTGGATCCGTCGTCGAAGAACCGCTATGGCGATCCGATGCCGAAGATCGAACGACAGCTCGACGCGGCGGCGCTGGCGCGCGAGGGCGCGACGATGCATCACGTGACGGCGGTGTTCGAGCGACTGGCGAGGGCGAGCAACGGCCGCCTGGTGAGCAAGCCGGTTAATTCTTCCTATTGGGACCATCCCGCCGGCGGTTGCCGCATGGGTGCAGACCCGGCCACCAGCGTCTGCGATTCGTACGGTCGATCGCACGATCACGAGAACCTGTTTGTGATTGGCGCCCCGACGCTGCCGACCGGCGGCGTCACCAATGGCACGCTGACCTTCGTCGCGGTGTCGCTCCGATCCGCCGATCGCCTCGCGCAGTTAACGTGAACCGCAAACTCGGAGTCCTGATTTCGGGCCGCGGCTCGAATCTGAAGGCGATCATCGACGCCATTGCTGCCGGACGGCTCGACGCGACAATCGCGATCGTGATCTCGAATCGCGCCGATGCAGCCGGCCTCGACCATGCACGGCAGGCGGGAATCGAGACGCTCGTGATCAGCCACAAAGCTTACCCGTCGCGTGAGGCTTACGACCGGGTCGTGATCCAGGCGCTTAAAGATCGCGATGTGGCGCTCGTGTGCCTCGCCGGATTCATGCGATTGCTGAGCGCAGAGTTCGTTGACGCGTTCCCGGACCGCATCCTCAACATTCACCCGTCACTGCTGCCAAAGTATCCGGGCCTCCATCCGCAGCAACAGGCGCTGGACGATGGCGCCACCGTCAGCGGCGCCACCGTTCATTTCGTGAACGCGGACCTCGATGCCGGGCCGATCGTCCTCCAGCGCCAGGTGCCGGTATTGCCGGGAGACAATGCCGAGACCCTGGCGGCGCGAATCCTCGAAGTCGAACATGTCCTCTACCCGGACGCGATTGCCCGCGTTCTCGATTGCGCGTCGTGAACCTCAGCACCCTCGTCCTGATCGCCCTCGCGGCCGCTGCCTGCGCGCGTCCGGCGGCACCGCCGCCTGCGGAACGTCCCGCGCCGGCGCCGTCCGCGCCGGTCCTTGGCCAGCTCGCCACGGCTGCGCGCGCGACCGACAAAGGACCGAGCCAGCACAATTACACCGAGCTCTACGAGCGGCTGTTCCTCCAATGGCAGCCGGAGCCGATCACGATCTTCGAGATCGGCATCGCGCAGGGTGGCTCGTTAGCCATGTGGCAGGAGTACTTTCCGAGCGCTCGAATCTTTGCGATCGACATCGAGCCGAAAACGCAATTCGACAATGCGCGGGTGAAGACGTTTGTCGCCGACCAGGCCAGGCGCGACCAACTGCGGCCCGCGATTGAAGCGGCCGGTCCGGTACACATTCTGATCGACGATGGCGGCCACTCGATGGAACAGCAGCAGGTCAGTCTCGGCTATTTGTTCCCGCAAGTGCGGCCGGGTGGGTATTACGTGATTGAAGACGTGCACACGTCGCTGCCGGCCCTGTGGAAAGGCTATGGAGTAAATCGTGACGCCTCCAACACCACGCTGCGGATGCTCGAGAACTTCATCCACGGAGCGCGGCCGTCAATCCGCAGCCAATACATGTTGCCTGGAGAGACGACGTATCTCGATGCGCAGATCGAGTCGATCACGCTGACGCACCGGCCGCAAAGCC
>DASVFC010000237.1:0-2492 GCA_036380235.1 Vicinamibacterales bacterium | reverse complement strand
CAAGAAAGGGCTGAAGGTCACCCAACAGTAATTGTCCGTTTCCGGACGGAAAGGTTCGGGCTTGAACGGCCACCCGATCGGGACTGCGGAATGCGGCCCGAATATCGACGTTTCGTGGCACATGGCTTGATGAGTCCGACGGCATGAGCGGACCGCTTCGCGACCTGTTGCACGCCTGGCGCGGCCTCCGGCACCAGCCGGGGTTTCTCACCGCAGCCTTGCTCACGATCGCTGTCGGCATCGGCGCCAACATCACGATCTTCAGCCTTGTGAACGGGCTCAGCCTGCGGCCGATGCCGTTCGGCGATCGCACCGATCGGCTGGTCACGCTCCACCCGACGCATCCCACCCAACCGCAGGAGGAGCCGAGCTGGGGCGAGTCGGAGATTTCCTTCAAGGACATGCTCGACTTCCGCAGCGCGTCTTCGGTGGACGGCGTCGGCGCTTACCTGTTTCGCAATTATGTGTTGAGCGGTGACGCCGCCAGCGCGGAGCGGGTGCAGGGCGGATCTGTCACGCCGGAATTGTTCATGTTGCTGGGTGTGCAGCCGATCATGGGGCGTCATTTTCTCGCGGAGGAAGCTGCAGCGCCGGGCCTCGAATCAGTCGTCATGTTGACGCACGGGTTATGGCAGCGGCGTTACGGCGCCGATCCCGCGATCGTTGGCAAATCAATCATCGTCAACGACCGTGCCCGGACGGTCATCGGCGTGCTTCCGCCAAAGTTCAACTTTCCGATCGTCGATCAGCTCTACACACCGTTGCGATGGGATGCGCTGCCGCGCGCCAACCGCAACGTCAACGCGGTAGCGCTCCTCAAGCCTGGCGTTTCTGTGGCACAGGCGCAGGCCGAACTCTCGAGCATTGCCAGGCGTCTGGAAGAAACTTACCCGCTTACCAATCGCGGTTTCGGCGTCAGCGTACTCCCGATTCGCGGTTCTTACGTCGACGATGATACCGACCGGGTCAGCGTGATTCTGATGACGGCAGTCGGGTTCGTGTTGCTGATCATGTGCGCGAACCTTGCCAACCTCATGCTCGTGCGCGGCGCTTCGCGCCAGCGCGAGTTGGCCGTGCGAGCGGCGATGGGCGCGCGTCGGTCGCGCCTGATCTGGGTGTCGCTTGCCGAGTGCGTGATCCTCGCCGTTCCCGGAACGGCGATCGGTCTGCTCGCATCGCAGTGGGCGATCGACTGGATGATCGCCTCGTTCCCGGAAGAGTTGCCGTATTGGTTCACCTTTGGGATCGATCTGAACGTCGTCCTCTTTTCGATCGCGATGGCAGTTTTTACGACGCTGGCAGTCGGCGTATTGCCCTCATTGAGAGCGGCGCGGCCGAATCTGGTGAACGACCTGAAGGATGCCGGTCGCGGCCTGTCGCTCGGCCGCGGCAGCCAACGGCTGCAGGCGGCGCTCGCGGTTGCGCAGGTGGCGTTGTGTTTTGGCTTGCTGGTTGGCGCGAACCTGATGGTGCGCAGCTTCGTCGCGCTGCAGAGCGCCGATCTTGGCTTCGACCACCGGCCGATTCTCTCGGCGCGCGGCTACCTTGCCGGCGACGCGTTCGATGAGATCGCCGCGCGCGCGGCGTTCTATCGCAACGTCGTCTCGACGCTCGAGTCGCTCCCTGGCGTCGCGGCGGCTGCGGTGACGACCAGTATCCCCGGAGACGATGGCGGTAGTGAGAGGCGGCTGGTGATCGACGGGCGCACGGCAGAAGGCGACGAGATCAACGTGCAGACGATCGCGATTTCGCCGCGGTTGTTCGAGACGATCGATCGGCCTGTGGTCGCCGGACGTACGTTCAGCGAGCAGGAAAGTGAGAACCCGGAATCGTTCGTGACGTTGATCAACCAGAGGCTTGCGAATCGACTGTGGCCCGGTGAGAGCGCGCTCGACCAGCGGATCGGCTTGCGCGCCGGTGACGACATCCAATGGTTTCGCGTCATCGGCGTTGCCCCTGATGTTCATTACGAAGAGGTTGGCGAAGGCACCGAACAATCGCGGTTGAACGTCTATGTGCCGTACGCGATGGATGGTGCTCGCTCAATGGCGATGCTGGTGCGAGCGCACGGAGAGCCGGATGCGCTGGTCGCGCCGGCGCGCGAGGCGCTGCGGCGAATTGGGCCGACCTTTCCGATCTATCGGCTTATGCCGATGCGCGACCTGCGTCGCCAGACCACGTGGGAGCAGGAATTCTTCGGCAGCCTGATGGCGGCGTTCGCCGCCGCGGCGCTGTTGCTGGCGTGCCTTGGCATCTACGCGTTGATCTCGTACTCGGTTGGGCGTCGTTCGCGAGAGATCGGCGTGCGCCTGGCGCTGGGCGCGAGGCCCGCTGACGTGGTAACGATGTTACTGCGCGAAAGCCTCAAAGTCGGGGGCAGCGGTCTGATCATCGGGCTGACGCTGGCGATGATGATTGCGCGCGGCCTGGTCGGCATGCTGTACGGCGTGGTGATTGACGGCTGGTTGTTCGTCACGATGGCGCTGCCGCTC
>DASVFC010000236.1:0-13807 GCA_036380235.1 Vicinamibacterales bacterium | reverse complement strand
CGAGGCAAGGCGTCGAGCTGATCACGTCGGGCGAGCTACGCGTGGTCGACGATGGCGGGCGCGATGTGGCGGCGGATGGTAAGACGCCCGGCGAAATCATCGCGCGGGGCAATGTCGTCATGGCCGGCTACTACAACGATCCCGAGGCGACGGAACGATGCATGGGTGATGGCTGGTTCCATACCGGCGATGCGGCGGTGGTCCATCCGGATGGTTACGTGCAGATCACCGATCGCTTGAAGGACGTGATCATCAGCGGCGGCGAAAATATCTCATCGGTTGAAGTCGAGGCGATGCTGTTGCGCCACGACGCGGTCCAGGAAGTTGCCGTGGTCGGCTTTCCCAACGAGAAGTGGGGCGAGGCGCCACACGCGTTTGTCGTCTTCAAGAATGGGCACACCGCGACCGCCGATTCGCTGCGTGACTTCTGCCGCGCGCACATGGCGCACTTCAAGGTGCCGCACAGCTTCACGCCGGTAACCGAATTGCCGAAGACCGCTACCGGGAAGATTCAGAAGTTCGTGTTGCGCCAGGGGCGGCCCAATATCGCTGCGCAATAGCGAATACCGCGAAGGCCAGCGCGGTCACGATCGCCGGCCACACGCCCAGCAGGAACCTGTTGAATCCTGCGGCGAGTAGCGCGGTCAGAACGAGCGCCCCGTGCGCCGTCAATGCCGACACGGACGCAATAGCCATGACCGGTGACAGGCGCGGCATCCCGATTGATGCGATCGACGCCGCTGCCGCCAGTAGGCCGGTAATTATTGCCACCACAAAAATTGCGTACTGCGCGTAGCGCACGTTTGCCGATCCAGTGAACTCGAGCGTACGTCCCGGCCCAAGTGAAAGCGCAAGTTCTTCAGACGGCAGCGGGCGATGAGCGGCAAGAAATGCGTTGAGATCGCGCGCGGTGTCCGGATGCCGCAGGCGGTTGACCGTCCATAGAGACCCGTAGTGCAGCCACGTCAATTTCAAGAACCCGAGTGGCGCGCGGCGGAGGCGTGCCGAGCCTGCCGCGCCCATGATCTCCGTTTGCTCGGCCTCGCTGGTCGCCTTCGTCGCTGCGCGCGCCTCGTCTGCACAGCCACCTTGCAGGCACGTCTCGTAATAAATCGTCAGGACGCCGCGCACGTTGTAGGGTGCGCTGGCCAGCATGGCGCGAATTGGCGCGAAGGCATTGTCGAGCTGATCGTCGAGGGCGCCGCGGACCGGATCGGCCGAAGGAGGCGCGGGCGGCGCATCGATCAGCCCCGCTTTCGCGAACACGTGCCTGCCAAGCAGGCTCGACGGCGCGCCGGCGTGAACGATCGGCGCCATCACCTGCTCGGTGGCGGCGATGACGGCGAACGGCGCCAGCGCTGCCACGAACAGTAATGGCGCCTGCGCTCCACGCAGGTGTCGCCGCTGCAGCAGCACCATCACCGCCATTACGGGCACGAATGCGAACGCCGTGCGCCGGACAGTGGCGGCGGTGCCGACGGTGATCGCGACGAACACCATCAGCCGCCACGTCGGGAAGTGCATGAAGCGAACGACGAGCGCCAGGAACACCACCAGCAGCGTGAGAAACAGCGATTCGGAGAGGACCGACGCATGGTACTCGCGAAGCTGCGGGACGACGATGGTCCCCGCGATCACAGCGACAGCGAGCAACGTGCTCCGGGTGGTGCGGATGATCTCGCGGCCGAGAAAGGCCAGCGCCGCGCTGAACAGAATTGGCTGCGCAATGATCGCGCCGCGCGCGCCGCTCAGTTGCAGGAAAAACGGGTAGCCCAGCGGCACGATGGGCGTCATGTTCAGGTAGTGAAACGAATCGGGCGTCGTGATTGGACCGGCGGGATTGGTGACCAGGCAATAGACCGCATACGCGCCGCACAGCGCGAAGACGATCAGCATTTACGTGAGCTGAGGGCTTTCGGTATGAAAGTTCGTGTCGCGCTGGAACGCGTCGCCGGCGCGCAACAGCGTCGTCTCGTCGAACATGCGTCCGGTCAGCTGCAGCCCGAGCGGCAACTTCGTGCCTGAGAATCCGCAAGGCACGCTCAACGCCGGCAACCCGGTGAGGTTCGCGCTTACCGTAAAGATGTCGTTGAGATACATCTGCACCGGGTCGCTGGTTTTTTCGCCGAGCTTGAACGCTGGCGTTGGGGTGGTCGGCGTCGCCACCAGGTCGACGGTCTCGAACGCGTGCTCGTAATCCTGGCGCAATAGCGTTCGCACCTGTTGCGCCTTCAGGTAATACGCATCGTAATACCCGGCGCTCAACACGTAGGTGCCGAGCATGATGCGCCGCTTCACCTCGGCGCCAAATCCTTCGTCTCGCGTCCGTTCGTACATCTGACGCAAGCCGTCGTCGCGATCGAGCCTGGCGCGATAGCCGTAGCGAACACCGTCGTAGCGCGCGAGGTTCGAAGATGCCTCGGCCGTGGCAACCAGGTAATACACAGGAATGCCGTAGCCGGCATGTGGCAACTCGATGTCTACCAGAGTAGCGCCGCGCGATTGGAGGACCTGCAAGCCGTCGTTGAACGCGCGCAGCACGTCGGCGTCAATGCCCTCGGCGAGGAAGGCCTTCGGCACGCCGATGCGCAATCCCTTGATGTTGCCATCGAGCGCGCCAATCGCGTCCGGCATCGCTTCAGCGCTCGAGGTCGCGTCGCGGCGATCCACGCCACCGATCACCTGGAACACCTGCGCCACATCGTCGACGGTTTCGGCGAACGGCCCGATCTGGTCGAGAGATGATGCGAAGGCGAGGAGGCCGTAGCGCGAGACGCGGCCATAGGTCGGCTTCAGTCCGGCCACGCCGCACAGCGCTGCGGGCTGACGAATCGATCCGCCGGTGTCCGAGCCCAATGCGACCGGTACCATCCGTGCCGCCACCGCAGCAGCCGAGCCGCCGCTCGACCCGCCAGGCGTGCGCGTGACGTCCCACGGATTACGCGACGGACCGAGCGCCGAATTTTCCGTCGACGATCCCATGGCGAACTCGTCGAGGTTGGTCTTGCCGACGATCACGGCGCCGGCGGCTTCGAGGCGTTCGATGACCGTCGCGTTATACGGTGGGATGAAGCCGCTCAAGATCTTTGACGACGCGGTAGTCGGCACGCCGGCCGTGCACATGTTGTCCTTGATCGCGATCGGGACGCCGTGCAGCGGCCCCGTTACGGGGCCGGCATCGAGCTGACGCGCACGAGTGAGCGCCCGCTCGGCCATCACGGTATTGAAGGCGGAAATCTTTGGCTCGAGCTGCGTGATACGCGCCAGCGCCTGCTCGCACGCCGCCGTCGCCGTCGTCGAACCGTCCTTGATCTGTTTTGCCAGCGCTCGTGCGGTCATCGCGTCAGCCAATCACCCGCGGGACCTTGAAGAGCCCGGATTCAGTCGCGGCGTCCGGCGCATTGTCGAGCAGTTCCGATCGGGTCAGGGTGGCATCGACCACGTCGTCTCGATCGATCGGGCGATTGAGGACCTGCGACGTGGGCGTGACGCCGGTGGTGTCGAGGGTTCGGATCTGCTCCACGTAGGTCAGGATGTCGCCGAGCTGTCTGGTGAACAGATCGAGCTCATCGTGGGTAAGTTCGAGACGCGCGAGCTCCGCGATCCGTTTGACGTCTTCCCGGCTAAGAGACACAGCCGTTCATTCTATCGCAGCGGAATCCACTGGTCCTCGTCGAGCAGCCAGCATTCGCCCGCGAATCCGCTCGCGCTGACCTGCGCGCGCAGTCTGGGCAGCGCTGCGGCGCGGGCATAGCGGATCGAGAGGTGATAGAGGATGAGCGTCTTCACATTGGCGGCCTTCGCCACCTCGAGTGCTTCTTCGGTGGTGGCGTGAATGGGTTCGCGGCGATCGGGCTCATCCAGGAACGTTGCGTCGTGCACGAGAACATCGGCGTGCATTACGAGCCTGGGGTCGATTGGCATCGCGTCGCCGGAATGCGCGAACACCACGTGATCGGCATCTTCCAGCAGCTCATCGCGCTTGCCGCTTCGCGCCGCGGCCTCGATATCGGCCTGCGGCATCGACGCGTGTTCGGGTTTCAGCCGCCGCCGCGTTTCGATCACGCGATAGCCGAGGGCCGGTTCATGGTTGGTGTGACGCACGGCGATGGCTTCGAGGCGCCGCGCCTTGCCGAGCGGGATGGACGTGCCGGGCACGGCTGAGATCCAGGTCAACGGAAACACCACGCCGTGATAGGCGGTGCCCAGCAGGTCGCGAGCCGCCTGCACCCCGCGTGAACCTTCGGGAAACATGATCGTCAGCGGCTTGTCGGCGGCACCCTTGCCGAATTTCCGCGCCGCCACCAGACCGGGAAGCCCCAGGACGTGGTCTGAATGTCCATGGGTGATTGCGAGCCACGTGGGCGAAAACACATGGGTGCCGAGCGCCAGTTGCGCGCCCTCGCCGGCATCGATCAGCAACTGCAGCGGCCGGTGCCACAACCAGTTGGAAAACATGCCGCGGCTGAAACCGCGCATCACGTCGTGCATCTGACTCATTGTGCCGGAACCTCACGTTTGCCAGTAGTTAGAGCTTGCGCGTATAGTAGGGGTTCGCTTTTTCTACGTCTTTCACTTCCAGGTTCGAACTAACCCATGAATTTCGACATGACCACAGCCCGCGCTTCTTTCCGCGTATCGCGCAGATTCGCTTTTCATTCGCTGCTCGCGTTGGCCGTTGCCGCCTCCGCTTGTGGGGGCGAGAACGGGCAGCAAGCCGGGCCTGGTGGTCCAGGCGGGGGCATGCCGCCGATGCCGGTCGAAGTGATGACGCTGGCGGCGAAATCGGTCGAGCAGACGAGCGAGTTCGTGGCGTCGTTGAAATCCCGCCGGTCGGCCACGATCAACCCGGAAGTGGAAGGCGCGCTGCGCAATATCGCCGTGCGGTCGGGTCAGAACGTCGGGCGCGGGGCGGTGCTGTTCGAGATCGATGCGGCGCCGCAGCAGGCGGCGCTGGCGTCGCTGGAATCGACGCGGCCGGCGCGTGAATCGGACGTAGCGTTCGCGCGTCAACAGGTCGATCGCAACGTCACGCTGCTGAAGGCCGGCGCGATCAGCCAGCGCGAGGTCGAACAGTTCGAGGCGCAGTTGCGAAGCGCCGAAGCGCAATTGAAGGCGCTTGACGAACAGATTCGCCAGCAGCGCAGTCAACTGGCGTATTACCGCGTGGTGTCGCCGATTGCGGGGACCGTGGGCGACATTCCCGTCAACGTTGGTGATCGCGTTACGCGGTCGACGCTCCTCACCACGGTGAACGAGAACGACGTCCTCGAGATCTACATCAACGTGCCGGTGCAGCAGGCCACGCAATTGAAGGTGGGGTTGCCGGTGCGGCTAATCGACGACCGCGGTGAGGTGCTCGCGACCAATCGCATCACGTTCGTGTCGCCGTCGGTGGACACTGCGACACAGTCGGTGCTGGCGAAAGCGCAGCTGACGGAAGGCGTCGGGCAGTTTCGATCGGATCAATTCGTGCGCGTCCGGGTGGTGTGGGCGGAAGCGCCGGGGTTGACGGTGCCGGTGACGGCCGTGGTGCGCATCAACGCGCAGTACTTCGCGTTCGTCGCCGAGAAGAACGAGCAAGGCACGGTCGCCAGGCAGAAGCCGGTGCAACTAGGCGAGATCATCGGCAACGACTACGTGGTCCGCGAGGGATTACAGCCGGGCGAGCAGTTGATCGTCGGCGGTCTGCAGAAGATTCGTGATGGCGCGCCGATCATGCCGGCGCCGCCAGGCGGAATGCCACCAGCTGGTGCACCACCCGCCAAGAAGGAATAACCGCACATGATCGCCGACGTATTTATCCGCAGGCCGGTACTATCCACGGTCTGCTCATTGCTGATCATCCTTGCCGGCCTCGTCGCGATCCCGACGCTGCCGATCGCGCGCTTTCCCGATCTCGCGCCGCCGGCCGTGACCGTTACCGCCTTCTATACCGGCGCCAACGCGCAAGCGGTCGAGAGTGCCGTCACCACGCCGCTCGAGCAAGCCATCAACGGCGTCGAGGGCATGAGCTACATCACCTCGACGAGCACCAACAGCGGCTTCGCCACGATCACGGTGACGTTCGAAGTTGGCCGTAACCAGGATCTCGCCGCCGTCGACGTGCAGAACCGGGTCAACCAGGCGCTCGGGCGCATGCCGGCCGAGGTCCGTACCAACGGCATCTCGGTGCAGAAGGTCAGCACCGGCTTCATTGGCGGCCTCGGCTTCTTCTCGCGAGACAACCGCTACACGAGCCAGTTCATCAGCAATTACATCGACCTCTATATCCGCGACTCGATCAAGCGCGTGCCGGGCGTTGCCGACGTGCTGGTGTTCGGCGAACGAAAGTTCGCGATGCGGCTGTGGCTCGATCCGACGAAGCTCGCCGGGCGCAACATCACCGCGGGCGATGTGGTGAGCGCGCTGCGCGAACAGAATATCCAGGTGGCGGCCGGAGCGCTCGGTGATGCGCCCGCCACTGCCGGTCAGGAATACACGATCAGCGTGCGCGCGATGGGTCGCCTGTCGGAAGCACCGCAGTTCGAAGACGTGGTCGTGAAAGCTGGTGCCGACGGCGCGCTCGTGCGCGTCAAGGACATCGGCCGCGTCGAACTCGGCGCGGAAACCTATTCGTCGAACCTGCGCTTCCTCGGCCTCGAGGCGCAGGGCGTCGGCATCTCGCTGTTGCCGTCGGCCAACGCGATTGAAGTGTTCCAGGGCGTGCGGTCGGAAATGGAGCGCCTGCAGCAGAACTTCCCGCCGGGGCTCGAATGGCAGGTCGCCTTCGACAACGTGGTGGTGGTGCGCGAATCGATCATCGAGGTGTTGAAGACGCTGGCGGAAGCGATTGGCCTCGTCATCCTCGTCATGTTCCTCTTCCTGCAGAACTGGCGCAGCACGATCATCCCGGCGATCACCATCCCGGTGTCGTTGATCGGCACATTTGCCTTCATCAAGCTCTTCGACTTCTCGATCAACACGCTGACGCTCTTCGGTATCGTGCTCGCCACCGGCATCGTCGTCGACGATGCGATCGTGGTGATCGAGAACATCGAGCGGCACATGCGCGAATTCAAGAAGAGCGCGCGGCAGGCGGCGATCGATGCGATGCGCGAGGTGTTCTCGGCCGTGGTCGTCATCGGCATCGTGCTGGTGGCGGTGTTCGTGCCGGTCGCGTTCTTCCCCGGGGTGACCGGCCGCCTCTATCAGCAGTTCTCGCTGACGATCGCGTTCTCGGTGATCTTGTCGGTATTCAACGCCGTGACGTTGACGCCGGCGCTGGCCGCATTGCTGCTGGACAAGGAAAGCCACAGCCATGGGCGCTTCTTCACGGCCTTCAACAAGCTGGTGGACAGGAGCACCAACGCCTACGTTCGCACGGCCAAGGTGGCGCTGCGGTTCCGCTACGCGGTGCTGATCCTGTTCGCGATGGGCTTGTTCGCCACGTGGACGGTGTTCCGCATGGTGCCTTCGTCGTTCGTGCCGCAGGAAGACGAAGGCTACTTCATGTGCATCGTGCAGGCGCCTGCAGGCGCGTCGCTCGAATACACGACCGAGATCGCCAAGCAGGCGGAGAAGATCATCTTCGCCGACAAGGACGTAGCGGCCGCGTTCGCGGTGATGGGCTTCAGCTTCGGTGGCGCGGCGCCCAACAACGGCATGATCTTCGTACGGTTGAAGGATTACGCCGAGCGGCCGAACGACGATCAGTCACTGCAGGCGGTGTTGCAGCGCTTGAGCGGACCGTTGTTCATGATTCCAGGCGCGATCGTGGCGGCGTTCCCGCCGCCGTCGATCCAGGGTCTTGGCGCGTTCGGTGGTTTCCAGTTCGAGATTCTCGACCAGACGGGATCGTCCGATATCAATCAACTCGCGGCGGCAACGTTC
The DNA here is from genome assembly GCA_036380235.1 of Vicinamibacterales bacterium. GTDB lineage: Bacteria > Acidobacteriota > Vicinamibacteria > Vicinamibacterales > UBA2999 > 12-FULL-67-14b. The sequence goes on along the minus strand of DASVFC010000236.1, from coordinate 5,935 downwards.
GGCATGATGGCAGCCGGCAACCAGGGTGGCAAGGTGCAAGGGCTGTTCAGCCAGTTCCGCGCCGACGATCCGCAGCTGGCGGTGGACATTGATCGCGACAAGGCGCGCAGCCTCGGCCTGCCGCTGCGCGAAGTGACCGACGCGCTGCAGGTGTTCCTGGGATCGCAGTATGTCAACGACTTCGACTTCAACAACCGCGCCTACCGTGTCTACGTGCAGGCGGATCAGCGTTTCCGTTCCAGCCCCACCGATCTCAGGCAGCTCTATGCGCGCGCATCGAACGGCGAAATGGTGCCGCTCGATTCGGTGGTCCGGCTGCGCGAGACGACGTCGCCGCAGGTGATCAGTCACTTCAACCTGTTCCGCTCTGCTGAACTCACCGGCAACCCGGCGCCGGGACAGAGTTCGGGCCAGGCGATCGAGGCGATGGAGGAGCTGGCACGGCAGACGTTGCCGCCCGGATTCACTTTCGCGTGGGCGGGGCAGTCGCTCGAAGAGACCAAGGCGGCGGGGCAGGCGGGCCTCATCTTCGGGGTCAGCATCCTGCTCGTTTATTTGGTGCTGTCGGCGCAGTACGAATCGTTCGTGCTGCCGTTCATCATCCTCCTCGGCGTGCCGCTGGCGGTGTTCGGCGCGCTGTCGGCGCAGTTGCTGCGCGGTTTCAGCAACGACGTGTTCTGCCAGGTCGGCCTGGTATTGCTGGTCGGCCTGGCGGCGAAGAACTCGATCCTGATCGTGGAATTCGCCGAGCAGCTGCGCGAGCGCGGCATGTCGATCGTCGATGCGGCGATCGAGTCGGCGCGCATCCGGTTGCGCCCGATCCTGATGACCTCGTTCGCCTTCATTCTCGGCGTGCTGCCGCTGGCCTTGGCGGAAGGCGCCGGCGCCGCGGCCCGTAACTCCGTCGGCACCGCGGTAGCGGGCGGCATGATTGCGTCGACGTTCCTGTCGATCTTCTTCATTCCTGTCCTCTACGTCGTGATCCGGACGCTGGCGCCGGGCCGCGCCCACCGCGATCGGGGCGACGAGGGTGCACAGGGTGCACATAGTGCGCCGGGTCCGCATGGTGCGGTCACCGGCGTGCTGCTGGTAATCGGTCTGTCGATCGCCACGCCCGCCTTCGCACAGGCACCCGTTCAGAACCTCACCACGCTGCGACTTTCCGCCGGCGTCGCGCAGGCTTCCGGCTCCGCCATCGCTCCGGCGGACAGGCCCGCCTTCGCACAGCAGGACCTGAGCCCTCCCGTGGTCGAGACCTTGACCTTCGAGGAGGCGGTGGCGCGCGCGATTGAGAAGAATCCGTCGGTGGCGATTGCGGCTACGAACATCCTGCAATCGGAAGCGTTGCTGCAACAAGCACGATCGGCGACGCTGCCGCGGCTGACCGGCAACATCACAAACACCACCCTCGACACCGGCCGCGAGTTCGGCGGCCAGACCGTGCAGCCGCAGAACCAGTCGGTGTTCGGACTCAATGCGACGTTGCCGCTCTCGGCCACGGCATGGGCGGTGCGGACGCAGGCGATGGATCAGATCGAGATTGCGCGGCTGTCGGAAACCGACACGCGCCGCCAGATTGCGGTCGCCACGGCCACTGCTTACCTCGCGGTGATCGCGGCGAAGCGGCAAATCGAAGTGAACCTGATCGCCATCGAAACCGCCCGCGGTCAGCTCGATTACAACACCCGCCGCCGCGAAGGTGGTGTCGGCAGCCGCCTGAACGAGTTGCGATCGGCGCAGATCCTTGCGGCCACGGAGGCGCAGCTCGAAGTGTTGCGATTTGTCGTGGCGCGCACGCAAGAAGCGCTCGGCGTGCTGGTGGTGGCGAACGGTCCCGTGGATGTGAGCGGCGAGCCGTCCTTCGAGATTCCGCTGGATGTGAACGAGAGCGAATGGTTGCCGAACCGCCCCGACGTGCGCGTGCTCACGGCGCAGCGCGCCGCCAACGAACGCATCCTCAACGACAGCCGCAAGGATTGGTGGCCGGCCGCGGCGGTGACGTTCGGGCCGCAGCTGCTCACGCCGTCGGGCTTGTTCCAGCCGTCGCGGACGTGGTCGTTGTCAATGCAGCTGTCGCAGCCGTTGTTCGAAGGTGGCCAGCGCTCCGGACTTCGTCGTCAGCGCGAGGCCGTGTTCCAGGCCTCGACCTTGTCGTTGCAGCAACTGCAAATCGAAGCGCGATCGGAAGTCCGGACGGCGCGTGCCGCGGTCGCCGCGCGCGAGCGCGCCCTGGCCGCTGCGCGACGCTCCGCCGAAAGCGCCAATGAAGTGTTGAAGATCACGATCATCGCATTCGAGGCCGGTGCCACCACGAACATCGAAGTGATCGATGCGCAGCGCGTGGCCCGCGATCAGGAATCGCTCGTCGCGCTCGCGGAAGACGCGGTGCGGCTGGCGCGCCTCGAACTCCTCGTCGCGCTCGGCCGCTTCCCGCGGTAAACAGGAGGTAAGGAGAGAAGGAAAGAGAGAACAGGAGATAAGGAGTCAAGGAGTAAACAAAAGGCTTCTCCTGATCTCCTTATCTCCTGTTCTCTCTCCTAATCTCCTAATCTCCTAATCTCCTGTTCCTACTGCACGGCGGTCAACTCGATTTCGAACAACAACGTCGCGTTGCCTGGAATTCTCGGCGGGCTGCCGGCCGCGCCATAACCGAGGTTCGGCGGGATCACGACGCGCCGCAATCCCCCGACGCGCATCCCCACCACAGCGCGGCTGAAGCCTTCGATGGCCTGGTTCGAGCCGGCCACGAATGGGTAGGTGCCGCTGTCGAACAAGGTGCCCTTGTTGTCTGGCGCGGTCGTGCTGTAGAGCCATCCGGAGTAGTTGACCACCACCTGCCGCCCAGCCGTGGCCTCGGCACCCGTCCCAACGCGCAAATCGGTTGTCGAGTACGGAGCATTCACCGACGGCGACGTCGGCGAGCCGCCATCATCACTGCAACCCGCAACGGTCAGCGCCATCAACAAAACGCCAGCAATCAATTTCATCTTTCTAGTCTAGCCGCTCGTTAACCCAGAACTCACAACCCAAGAACCAACGCTTGGAACGCGTGGAACCTTTGGAACCTTTGGAACCGCACGCGCCCGCCAGTCATGCGTTTTTTGCACGCGAGCAATAAGCAAAACGGAGGTCTCCGAACCTCATGAATTTGCAACGGTTTGTCATTGACAGTGACAGGCCTCGGGTTTAGCCTTCGACTCGCCCGCGGTTGGTACTTTTGCGGGTGGTCAATTGATGCGCGCTTTCTTGTAGGTCTTTGCCATTCATCGGTCTGCAAGTCGTTTCGGTTTCCGTGTAGTGGTTGGCCGGCCGTCCCTCGGTTCGGCTTCGTTGCATTGGAGGGGAACAGATGGCGCGAAGTGTTTACAGGACGTTATTGACGATGGCGGGAGCGTTGCTCGTGTCCACCGCCGCATACGCCCAGAGTGCGATCGTCGGGGTGGTGACGGATTCATCCGGCGCCGCAATGCCGGGTGTCACCGTCGAAGCAGCCAGCGACGTGCTGATTGAAAAGGTGAAGAGCGCGGTGACCGACGGTGATGGCAGATACCGCATCGCCGAATTACGACCAGGCACCTATGCGGTGACTTTTTCGCTCACCGGGTTCAAGACCTTCAGGCGTGACGGCCTGCAGCTACCATCCGAGTTCACCGCCACCGTCAATGCCGAACTGGGCGTGGGTACCCTCGAAGAGACGATCACGGTCACCGGCGCGTCACCGGTCGTCGACGTGACCTCGGCGGCCAAGACGGCCGTGCTCGATCGTGAAGCGATCGACCTCATTCCGACCGGCCGCTCGATCCAGGGTATGGGTCAGCTGGTCGTCGGCGTCAACCTCAACCTGCCGGATACCGGCGGGGCGCGCGCGATGCAGCAGACTTACATGTCGACGCACGGCATGTCGACGGCCAATACCACCGTGATGGTCGATGGGCAGATGGTGAACGGGCTGCAGGGCGACGGCGCCATTCAGAGTTACTTCAACGACGCGATGAACGCGGAGATGAGCTATCAGACGGCCGGCATCGGCGCCGAAACCTCGTCTGGCGGCGTGCGTCTCAACATGATCCCGCGCGAGGGCGGCAACCGCTGGAGCGGCGATTTCAAGTACGCGCTGCGACCCGGCGCGTGGCAGTCGAGCAATTTGACCGATCGGCACCAGGCGAAGGGGTTGTCCGCCGGCAACGCGATCGATCGCATTCTCGACTACACGTTCGCGCTCGGCGGTCCGATCAAGCGGGACAAGCTGTGGGTGTTCGGCACCACCCGTTACTTCTCGGTGAACAACTACATCGCCAACACCTTCCTGGACGACGGCAGCCAGGGCATCGACGACCAGTACATCTTCAACGGTATGGCCCGCCTGACGTGGCAGGCGTCGCCGCGCAACAAGTTCTCGGCCTACTTCGACGAGATCCACAAATATCGCGGCCACGACATGCAGGCCAACTACGATCCGGAGACGGCTGCGACGGTGTGGAACTCACCCGCGTATCACACCACCGCCATCAAGTGGACGTCGCCGGTGACGAGTTCGGTCTTCGTTGAAGCCGGCTTCTCGAACAACACCGAGTACTACACGAACGAATATCGCGAGGGAGTCGAAAAGCCGCGTGGCAGCGCCGAGTGGTATGCCAACACGGCGAAGAACGAGGTCGATCTCGGCGGCTACACGCGCGCCGCGCCGGCCAACCTCACGGAGAGCCCGGTGGCGTTCTACTGGAATGCGGCGGTGACCTGGGTGAAGGGCGATCACACGTTCAAGTTTGGCGCCAACAGTCGCCAGGGCACGTTCAAGCATACGCGCGACTACAACGGCGACCTGATCCAGCGGTATCGCAGCAACTCGACCGGCGTGCGCTGGTCGGTGCCCGACTCGGTGGAGATTCGCAACACGCCGCTCGTCTACGGAGAACGGTTGAATCGCGACCTCGGCATCTACATCCAGGATTCGTGGCGGTTGAATCGCCTCACGGCAAACATCGGCCTGCGCTGGGAAACCCTCAACGCCAAGGTGCTGGCCGGACGGTCGCCCGCCGGACGCTTCGTGCCCGAGCGCACGTTCGACGAGATCGTCGACGTTCCGGATTGGAACGACCTCGCGCCGCGCATGGCCCTGGTCTACGACCTGTTCGGCAACGGCCAGACGGCGATTAAGTACTCGCTCAACCGTTACAACCTGTCGCGCACGACGGGTATTGCCGCCAACTACAATCCGCTGCTGAACCAGCCGTTCACCCTGCCGTGGCGCGACGTCAACGGCAATGACATCGCCGACGGCGGCCTGCGCTGCCAGGGGTATCCGAGCGCGTCTTGTGAAATCGACTTCGGATCGCTGCCCGCCAATTTCGGCGTCGCCGCACTGAACGAATACGGCGCTTACCCGAGAACCTGGAACCTGGAATCAGGGCTCGAGGTGCAGCACGAATTGCTGCCGGGACTGTCTGTCAGCGGCGCCTGGTGGAAGGGAAACTTCCGCAACCTGACGACGACGATCAACCAGTCGTGGACGCACGCCGATTACACCCCGCACACCTGGTATAACCCGATGACCGGCGAACCGTTCACCGTGTATGCGCGCAGCACGCAGGCGCAGTCGCGGCCGGTGCGAAATCTCGACACCTACGATCCGGAACGCCAGCAGTCGTACGAAGCGTTCAACTTCGAAAGCCGCTGGCGCATCCCCGGTGGCGGTCAAATCGGCGGCGGCGTCTCGTACGAGCGTGAACGCCAGACCAACTGCACGTCGCCCGACGACCCGAATTACCTGACCGGCACCGCCAACGTCTTCTACGGCGAGGCGCTGTGCGATGATTTCGCGCTCGATATCCCGTATCGTCCGAGCTTGAAGATTTCCGGCACGAGGGAGATTGGCTGGGGAGTCAATTTCAGCTTCTCGTTCCAGAACAACGCCAGCCCGACCAGCTCCCGGCTG
>DASVFC010000235.1:0-2631 GCA_036380235.1 Vicinamibacterales bacterium | reverse complement strand
GACAACGTCATTTTCATTTCGATCCTGGCGGGCAAGCTGCCCAAGCAGGACCAGGAGAAGGCGCGCCGCATCGGCCTGCTGGCGGCGATGGGCATGCGCATCGTGCTGCTGATGTCGATTGCCTGGATCGTGAGGCTGACGGCGCCGCTGTTCACGCTGCCCATCGTCGACCGTCCCGTCTCGGGACGTGACCTAATCCTGATCATCGGCGGCCTGTTCCTGCTGTTCAAGGCCACGCGCGAGATTCACGAGAAACTCGAGGGCGAGCAGGGGCACGTCAGCGCGCGTGTTGCGGCGACGATGGGGGCGGTGATCACGCAGATCATGCTGCTCGACATCGTGTTTTCGCTCGACTCGGTGATCACCGCGGTGGGGATGGCCGATGACCTGTCGGTGATGGTGGCCGCGGTGGTGATCGCGGTCGCCGTCATGATGGTCGCGGCGCGGCCGGTCAGCGAGTTTGTCGAGGCACACCCCACCGTCAAGGTGCTCGCGCTCAGCTTCCTGTTGCTGATCGGCTGCTCGCTGATCGCCGAAGGCTTCGGCGTCCACATCCCGAAGGGATACGTCTACTTCGCGATGGGCTTCTCAGTGTTCGTCGAGGTGCTCAACCTGCGCGCCGCGAAGAAGGGGAAAGCCGTCAAGCTCCACGACGGCTACCACGATCCGTCGCAGCCTAACGTTGCTTAGCGATCCAGGCCGCGACCGCGTCCTGGATCTCGGCATGAACCACGGCCTGATCGCGGCCGCTGCTTTTCAGCACTGCGAAGGAATGATCGCCGCCCTCGACGGTCAGGATCTCGATCGGCGGCGCCGGCGACGCGTCGGCGATGGCTTCCTTCACCTCATCGGGCCCGCCGAAAGGGTCGCGCGTTCCTTGCACGATCAGCGTCGGCACCCGCAACTGCTTCAGATGCGTGACGCGATCGCCCGTGCGTTTGCTGCGCGGTGGCGCCAGGGGATAGCCAAACGCGATCACGCCCGACGGCAGCGGCGCTTGCGGCCACTTGGGAGCGTTGGCTGCCGGCGCCTCCGCCGGCAGGGCCTGTGCGGCGACATGGGTCGCGATGCGGCCGCCCATCGACTTGCCGCCAATGAACAGCTTGCTGGCGCGCACGTGGCGCTGTTCCACGGCGCCGAGCACCGCGCGCCGGAACGCATCTTCAAGGACGGGCGCGCGATCCGGCGTCTTGCGCCGCTTTTCCATGTAGGGAAAGTTGAACGTGACCACCGTGACGCCGCGGTTGGCAAGGCCTTCCGCGTAGCCGGACATGAACGGATGAAACTGGCCGGCGCCGGCGCCGTGTGCGAACACCAGCAGCGACTGCAGATCGCGCTCTGCATTGGGCGCATAAAGCGCGGCAGCAACAGTAGTTTCGGGATCACCAGGAAGGTTGAACGCGACAGGACTCACAACTCAAGATCCTAGTCGATCCGCCGGAATGCGGGTTTCAGCTCATGCATACACGGACCATTCGCACAGCGACACACGGCCGCTACCTCATCGATATCCCGGACCACAGCCGGGCTACCCTGGTCGGCTTTCATGGCTACAAGGAAAACGCGGCAATTCATATGGACGTGCTGCGTCGGATCGCCGGTGATCGCGCGATTGGACTGGTCAGCATCCAGGGCTTGCATCGGTTTTACTCGCGAGGCAACGACGTGGTCGCCAATTGGATGACGAAGGAGGATCGCGAGCAGGCGATTGCCGACAACATCGATTACGTCGGGTCGGTACTGACGACGATCGCGGACGAGTTCGGAATCACGCGGCCGATGATTTACGCCGGCTTCTCGCAAGGGGTGGCGATGGCGTATCGCGCCGCGGCGTTCGTGCAGCGGCCGTGTGATGGCGTGATCGCGCTTGCCGGCGACCTGCCCCCGGATGTCGCCCCGGTTGCGTCGTCGCTGCCGGCGACGCTGATTGGCCGCGGCACCGAAGAGGAGTGGTATACCGCGGACAAGTCGGCGAAGGACCTCGAGACGCTGCGCGCTGCCGGCGTGAAGGTCGATGAATGCGTTTTCGAAGGCGGGCACGAGTGGACGCCGCAGTTTGTTGCGCGCGCCGCGGCCTTCGTGGATGAACTACTGGTGTCATAGCGCCGTCTAACAGCCGTCAGGGAGGACACCTGTGTCCACACTGATCGCTGACGTCCGTTACTCCGTCCGATCGCTGCTGAAGCATCCTGGCCTGACGGCGTCGGCCGTCCTGTCGCTCGGTCTCGGCATCGGCGCGAACACGACGATCTTCACGTGGGTGCAGGCGGTGTTGTTCCGCCCGATTCCCATGGCTGCCGACCCTGGTGCCATCCGGATCGCGGCGATGGAGAACCGTGACGGTCAGAGCCGTTCGTGGTCGTATCCGAACTTCCAGGATTTTCGCGATCGCGCCACGCTCGTCGAGGTGGTGGCCCAGGATGACCAGACATTCAGCATCGCCGTGGACGACACGGCGGAGCGTACGTGGGGCGGCCTCGTCAGCGGCAACTTCTTTCATGTCATGGGTCTTCAGCCGGCGGCCGGGCGGTTTTTCACCGCGAGCGATGACGTCACGCCTGGTGGTCACCCCGTTGCCGTGATCAGCTACGCCTACTGGCAGCGTCGCTTTCGCGGTGATGCTGCCATCGT
>DASVFC010000234.1:0-3272 GCA_036380235.1 Vicinamibacterales bacterium | reverse complement strand
AGTTCTCGAACCGTGGTTGCCAATTGCTCCGGCGTGATGAAATCCCACCGCAGCGTCTGCCTCTTGCCGTACCACCGGAGCGACCCACTGTGCTGATTGGCCAGCACCACGCTGTTCGGCGGCGTGTTGATGTTGATCCACTCGCCGGCGAGCGGATAGCGGGCTTCGATCTCGGCAATCCGCCACACATCTGATCGGCGCAGCAGCAGTTCGGACTGCGCTACGGCCACAGCCGTGAACGCACACAACATGATCGCGGTCGCGGTGGCGTTCTGCGGCGTTCGCGAAAAGCGCATCAGTCCGGCGGCGACGGTTACCGTCAGCACAACCAGGCCCGGCAACAGGTAGCGCAGTGTCTCCCAGTGATCGAATGGCAGGTAGAACAGGTATGGCGCCAGCACGCCGCCGAACACGAACAACGGTTTCGTTCGTGGTTCCGGCCGGGCGGCGAAGAGGCCGATGATCAATCCGAGCTTCCACAACGGCCCAACCACGAACCAGCCCTGCTTGCCGAAGATGGCGAGGTTGTCGTCGAGGTGCGACCAGGAGAACAACGCGGCCGTGGTGCCGTAGCCGGTGGAGAACGGCGAGCCGAACAGGTAATTTTGAATCGCCATCTGCACGATCAATCCCAGGCCGAGGCCGGCGGCGCAGAGCGTGGCGCGCCGCCGGGCGATGTCGCCACGATGCGCAACCCAGACGATGGCCATTGCCGCGAGCAGGAGCGCTGGACGAGTAACGACGGCGCAGCCGGCCGCGATACCGGCCGCGAACGCCGTGGACGACTTTGAGGTCACCGCGAGCACCATCGCCAGCACGATCCACATCGTCGCCGGCACGTCGCTCATCGGCTGCTTCGCATAGGCGATGAACAGCGGGTTCCAGGCCACGAGCGCGGTGGCGAGCAGCGCCGTGTCGGCGTCGTACCACGCGCGGCCGAGGCGATGAACGAGCAGCAGCGTCATCGCGGCGAGCACGGGCGCGACCGCAAAGACAGCATCAGTGCCCGCGATCGCGCTGAACATCGCCATCACCAGCGGCAAACCAATTGGGTAGGCGGGCACGATCCCTGAACCGTCGACCGACGGCGACCACCCAAGCGGCGACGCGATCGCGAGCCGATTGTCGGCCGACAACCACGCAGCGACTGGCGCGTCAGCGATCAAGCGGCCTTGCGCTATCAAATCGCTCGCGCTCACGTAGCCGTAAGAATCGGCGCCGCCAATGGTTGGTACGAGGAAGCGCAGCCACGTGGCGATGCTCGCGCAGATGGCGATGCGCCACGTCATGCGCGTGAGCCAGAGCGGCATCGATTCGATCGTCAGCCGACGGCGAATGACGACGAGTATCGCGGACGCAATCAATAGCCGCCAGGCGCTGTGCGACCGCAGCGCGAACGCACCCACATCAATGTCGATGCCGGCGAGCTCGCTGATGGCCGCAAGCGCGAGAGTCGCCGCAATCAGCCAATCGAGGATAGAATTCCGCGTTCGGGAGGACTCCATGAATCGCAGGCACTTTGTATTTTCGTCTACCGCAGGTGCGGCTGGACTGCTTTTGTCACGAAACGTCTCCTGGGCGCAGGCGCCCGCTCAACCCGCGGCGCCGCCGGTGACGCGATTCGAGGAGCTCCGCCGCGGCGTTGGGATGTTCATCGGCCAGGGCGGCACCATCGGCTATCTGGTCAATGACGCCGGCGCGGTGGCCGTGGACAGCCAGTTCATGAACACCGCCGAGATCTGCGCCGCCGGATTGAAGCAGCGCGCCCCGAAGGGCATCGCGATGCTGATCAACACGCACCACCACGGCGATCACACGGGCGGCAACAAGGCTTACGGCGTCAGCAAGATCGTGGCGCACGAGAACTGCCTGAAGTCGCATCGCGCCGTCACGGAAAAGAATGCCGCGGAGCAGGCGTATGCCAGCACCACGTTCAAGGACACCTGGTCCGAGAAGTTCGGCAACGAGACGATCGAAGCGCGCTACTTCGGTCCTGGACACACCGGTGGCGACGCCGTGATCCATTTCCAGCAGGCCGACGTGATGCACATGGGCGACCTGCTGTTCAATCGCGCCCATCCCAACATCGATCGCGCGCAGGGCGCTCGCATCGACAGTTGGATCACCATTCTCGAAACGGTGTCCAAGCGCGCGTCCAACGACACCATCTTCATCGCCGGCCACGCCAAGGACAACGCGGTGCGCAACACGCGCGCGGAGGTGATGCACTTCCGCAATTACCTGACCGCGGTCCTCGATCACGTCCGCGCCGGCGTCAAGGCCGGCCAATCAAAGGAAGAGATCCAGAAGCTGCCCGTGCTGAAGGGCTTTGAAGACAACGTCTCGCCGAACGCGCGCCTGACGCTTGCGTTCGTGCTCGGTATTGCTTACGACGAGGTAACCGCTAAATGAGAAAGCTTGCAGTCTTAACCCTGCTCCTGGCCGGTGGCGTCGCGCTGGTCGCGCAGGCGCCGCCGCCGGTGACGCCGATTTTCACCGAGCGCTCGGCCGGCAGCGGGCCGCTCGATCGTTTGTATTTCCGCTCTATTGGGCCCGCTACGCCGTCGGGCCGCGTCGACGATCTCGCCGTCCTCGAAAGCGACCCGACCACGTTCTATGTTGCGATGGCGACGGCCGGCGTCTACAAGACGACAAACGCGGGCACGACGTTCACGCCGGTGTTCGACAACGAAGGCACCGGCTCCGTTGGTGCCATTGCCATTGCCCCAACCGATGCGAACCTCGTCTGGGTGGGCACCGGCGAAGCCAACAATCGTCAGAGCTCGTCGTGGGGTGACGGCGTCTACAAGTCTGCCGATGGCGGGCGCACGTGGACGCACATGGGCCTGCGCGAATCACGTGCCATCGCCCGCATCATCGTCGATCCTGTCGACTTCGGCGTGGTCTATGTGGCCTCGCCCGGAAATTTGTGGGGCCCTGGCGGCGAGCGCGGCGTCTACAAAACCACCGACGGCGGCTTGACGTGGACGCGGGTGCTGCACGTTGATGACGACACCGGCGCCACCGATCTCGTGATCGATCCGCTGAACAACAAGACGCTGTACGCAGCAACCTATCAGCGCCGTCGCGCGCAGTGGGGCATGAACGGCGGCGGTCCCGGAAGCGGCATCTGGAAGTCGACCGATGCGGGGAAGACCTGGACGAAGATAGAAACCGGATTGCCGGCGGGCGCGAAAGGCCGTATCGGCCTGGCAATCTATCGTGCCAATCCCAACATCCTCTACGCCACCGTCGACGCCCCTGGTGAGAGC
>DASVFC010000233.1:0-2510 GCA_036380235.1 Vicinamibacterales bacterium | reverse complement strand
GAAGCCGACAAAGACCGACATCCTGCTGATCACTGCCGGCGAGCGCGTCGATGTGATCGTGACCCCGAAAGGCAAGGCCGGCGAACCGCTGCCGCTGCGCGCGATGCTGTACAACCGCGGTTATGGCAGCGTCGAGTATCGTAGTGTCGAAGAGTTGCTGACGATCGAGTTCACCAACGAGGCGCCGGTAACGGCCAAACCGATCACCATCTCGCGTGCGATGGCAGTGCCGTCAACTGAAGGCGCCACGCCCGTAGACATGGTTCTGACGCTGCCGCCGATGCAGAATAACAAGTCGGAGTTCCGTATTAACGGCGTGCCATGGTGGAAAGCGAAACCGTTTCTGGCCAAGCTCGGAGAAAAACAGATCTGGACGGTGAAGAACGATTCCGACTGGGATCACCCCTATCACCTGCACGGCTTCTTCTTCCACGTGCTCGACGAGAAGGACGAGCCGGTGCGGCCGTTGGCGCTCAAAGACACCGTCAACGTGCCGATGAAATCCACGGTGCGCCTGCTCGTGCATTTCGACGAGCGGCCGGGCGAGTGGATGATTCATTGCCACATCCTCGACCACGCTGAGGGGGGGCTGATGGGCACGGTGCTCGTCGGCGACGTCAAGCCCAAGGCGCACACGCACAAGCCGTCGCAACACTGAGATCCTGATGCAGTTGCGCGCCGAGTGGCTCCCGCGTTCAATCACAACGATTGCGGGCGGCTACGACGCGCGCATGTTCGGCGCCGACCTGATTGCCGGCGTCACGGTCGGCCTGGTGGCGCTGCCGCTGGCGATGGCATTCGCGATCGCGTCGGGCCTGACGCCGCAAGCCGGCATCTACTGCGCGATCATCACCGGGTTCCTGATTTCCGCGCTGGGCGGATCGAGGTTCCAGATTGGCGGGCCGACCGGCGCGTTCGTGGTCGTGGTCGCAGGCATCATTGCCGAGTACGGCTTGGATGGCCTGTTCATGTGCACGCTGATGGCCGGCGTGATGCTGATGATCATGGGCATCACCGGCACCGGCTCGGCGGTGAAGTACATCCCGCGGCCGGTGATCATCGGCTTCACCAACGGCATCGCCATTGTCATTGCGAGCACGCAGCTCAAGGACTTCCTGGGACTCGAGGTCAACGTCCCCGGTGAGTTGATCGGCCGTGTCGAAACGATTGCGGCGCATGCGACCGAGGCGTCTGGTGACAGCGTGCTGCTCGGTACCGGCACGCTGTTACTGCTGATCGTCTGGAGCCGCTACGTCAAGCGCGTGCCCGCTTACATCGTCGCGCTCTTCGCCGGAACGGCCGCGGCGGCGGCACTGGGTCTCGACGTGGCGACGGTTGGTTCACGCTTCGGTGCCATTCCAACGGGTCTCCCGCATTTCCAGGTGCCGACGTTCCAGCCACAACTAATCCTCTCGCTGATGTCGCCGGCAATCACGGTCGCCATGCTGGGCGCGATCGAATCGCTGTTGTCGGCGGTGGTCGCCGATCGCATGGGCGGCGATCGTCACAATCCGAACACCGAGTTGTTCGCGCAAGGCGTGGCGAATGTGATCTCACCGCTGTTCGGCGGCTTGCCGGCGACGGGCGCGCTCGCACGCACCGCGACCAATATCCGATCGGGCGCGCGATCGCCGGTCGCGGGAATGATTCACGCGCTGACGCTGCTCGGCATCCTTCTCTTCGGCGCCCGCTTCGCCGGTTACGTCCCGTTGCCCGTGCTGGCGTCGATCCTGTTCGTTGTCGCCTACAACATGGGCGAGTGGCGCGAGATTCCGCAGATCTGGCGGCAGACCTACACCGACGTGATCGTGTGGATGGTGACGCTGACGCTGACTGTATTGGCTGACCTGACGGTGGCGGTGGAGGCCGGAATGGTGATGGCGGCGCTGTTGTTCATCCGCCGCGTCAGCCGCACCACCACGGTGTCCCGCGTCACGCCGGAATACATCGAGGCGGGGCGCCCGCACATCCTGCAAGACAAGATCATTCCAGACTACGTGGCGATTTTCCGCATTCACGGGCCCTTCTTGTTCGGAGCCACCGACAAGCTGCACGACATCGCGCGGCAGGCGGCGTCGCTGCCGCCGGTGGTGATCTTGCGCCTGCGCAACATGACGGCGATCGACGGGACCGGGATCAGCGCGATCGAAGAGCTGGCGGACGAACTCCGCGGAAAAGGGCGCACGCTGGTGATCTGCGGCGCGCCGGCGCAGCCGGCCGGCGCGCTACGCAAGGCGCGCTTCGGTGCTCACCTCGGCCACGAGAACATCTGCGCTACCGTGCAGGATGCGCTCGATCGCGCGGCGGCGATTGTCGGCAAGACGATCGAGCAGCGCGACCTCGTCGCCCGTTAAATCGCTAGTGGAACGCGCATCGGATCGCCTCGATTCAGCGACTTGCCTTCGAACGCGGAAGAAACATATTTGCGCGCTTCGTCGGCGCGCCTAATCGCCTCACCGATTTCGATCGCCGCTGCGAATTAGTTCCACGCAGTGCGAAATTTCCGCCGG
>DASVFC010000232.1:0-10002 GCA_036380235.1 Vicinamibacterales bacterium | reverse complement strand
GGCCGCGCGGCCGTTGTCGGGACGCAGATAGATGTATTCGGACTTGCTGCGATCGGCGGTCAGCCGGAACACCACGCCGACGAAGCCGCGATCGGACGGCACCGCGTGAGGACCTCGGCGCCCTGCCACGTCGACTTCAATGGTGCCATCGCGAAACGACTGGCCATTGACGATGGCCATGCCGCCGCCGCGCTTGTCATCGGCTTCGATCAGACGCACGGCATCGCGGCCGTCGTGTCGGACCGTCGACGCCAGCACGCCATCGAGCGTGAGGTTCGGCGGCGCAATCGGGATGGATTGTTGCGCCATCGTCACTACGCCAAGCAGCAACAACCCGATAGCGGCTCGTGTCACCATCGCTCCCTCCAAACAAAAAAGCGGAACCTCCGGCCAGACGCGGCCAGGGGCTCCGCTTCGTCCGCGGCGGAGACGCGTCCATGATCAGGACTCCCTGTCTCCACAACGGTGAATCGCGCCTAGTGCGCGACCCGACTTAAATAACATGGAGGGATGAACGAATCAACGCGTGACCGCCAGTCCGATTGCCGGCCACAAACGTCAGATAGCCATGGTTGACCGACGACGCTTCACGTGCGCGATACTTTTCATGGCTGCGGCTGCCGTGGCCGTTGCGCAGAGTCCCGAGCCGGCATGGACGCAATGGGGCGGGCCGACGCGCGATTTCATGTCGACGTCGACCGGGCTTGCCACCTCGTGGCCTGCGACTGGTCCGCGTCGCCTGTGGTCGCGCCCGTTTGGCGAGGGCCACTCGATGGTGCTGGCCGAGGGTGGCCGACTGTATTCACAGTATCGTCCCGCCGCGGCCGCGCGCGGCCAGTTCGCGCAGGTCGAGATCGTCGCCGCGCTCGATGCCGCGACCGGCAAGACCATCTGGGAGCACAAATACGACTCCCCAACCGCCGGCGTGAATTACACCGAAGGCGCCGGGCCGCACGCCACACCGCTGATTACCGGCAATAAGTTGATCGTCGCCGGATCGCGGCGCGAGTTTTTCGCCCTCGACAAGACCAGCGGCAAGGTGCTGTGGTCGCATGACTTCATCAAGGAGTACGGCGCCCCGGAGATCGATCGCGGGATGGCCAACAGCCCGCTGCTGTTCGGCAAGACCGTGATCGTTCCAATCGGCGGGAAAGGCCAGGCCGTCGGCGCTTTCAATCCAGACACAGGTGCGCTGCTGTGGAAGGCGGGCGACGTCGAGTACTCACCGGCCTCGCCGATGCTGATTACCGTGGATGGGCAACAGCAACTCGTGGTGTTTGGCGGCGATCGCATCGCCGGCATGGATCCGGCGAATGGCAGGACGTTGTGGTCGCATCCGCACCGCACCGACTGGGGATTGAACATCAGCAACCCGGTGTGGACGCCGGCCGATCACCTGCTGTTGTTCTCGTCGGCGTACGGCACGGGCAGCCGCGCGCTCGAGGTGCGCCAGTCTGGCGGCAAAACAACGGTGAAGGAGCGGTGGGCCGTGAATCGCGTGCGCGTGCACATCGGCACGATCATCCGCCTCGGCGACATGGCCTACATGTCGAGCGGCGACTTCGGTCCGGCTTTCTTGACGGCCGTCAAGACCAGTGATGGTTCGATTGCGTGGCAGGACCGCGCGTTCGCGCGCGCGCAACTGCTCCACGCCGACGGCAAGCTGATCATTCTCGACGAGGACGGCACGCTCGGGCTCGCCACTGTGTCGCCGCAAGGTCTGAAGGTGCTGGCGCGGGCGCAGATCCTCGAACACCGCGCCTGGACGCCGCCCACCCTCGTTGGCACGACGTTGTATGTGCGCGATCGAAAGACGATCGCTGCCTACAACCTCGGCTGATCCCTCGGGTAAACCGAACGGTCGCTTCGAAAGTATCGCCTTTTACCGCCGGCGTAGTGACGAGTACGATAGCCGGCTGTTGATGCAAGGCCAACTCGTCCTTGCGAGGAGACTGAACAATGAGGAAATCTGTTCTCGCCGTCGCGATGGCCGCGGCGGCCTTGACCTTTGGCACCGCCCTGCACGCGCAGAAGACCACCCAAGTGCACCCGGGTAAGGCGGGCAGCCCGCACGTGAAGACCGAATGGACGATCGACGGCGCCAACGTCGCGATCGAGTACGGACGGCCGGTACTGAAGGGACGCACGCCCGGCAAGGACGTCGATCCCTACGAAGGCCGCGAATGGCGGACTGGCGCGGACGAGGCCACGACGCTCACGACCAATCGCGCTCTCAAGTTCGGCACGGTGTCGGTTCCGGCCGGCACCTACACCCTCTACACCATCCCTACCGGCGGCACCTGGCATCTGATCATCAGCAAGAAGACCGGCCAGTGGGGCGTCCCCTATCCGAAGGGTGAGGATCTCGGCCGCGTTCCGATGACGCTGAGCAAGCCCGCCAAGGCTGCCGACCAGCTCACGATTTCGGTCGACGACACGCAAACGGGCGGAACGCTCCACATCGACTGGGGCACGACCCGCGCGTCCGTGCCATTCACCGTCGGTTAGGGTCCGCAGCGCAAGTCTGACGATTGCAGATGTCGGATGGAAGATTTCAGATTTATTGATTCAATCAAGTCAACAAATCTGACTTCTGACTTCTGACTTCTGCAATCTGCAGGTTCGCATAATCGCCCGGCGTATCGATGTCCTCAAAGGCGCCCGGGTCCTCTACCTCCACATTCAACACCCGGTGTTTCGTAAACACGCTCTTTGCGCCCTCGGCAAGGTCCGCGGCGCGGAGGTCCGCGAACACTGATCGATCGAAGATCACCGGATGCCCATGTCGATCGCCGCTGGCCGGCCGCACGATCGCGGCGCGCGTGCGGCGCCACTCCGAAATGACCGCGGCCACGGTGGCGGCAGACACAAGCGGCACATCAACCAGCGTGACGAGCGCCCCTTCCAGCAGCGGGTCGTCGATCGCATCGAGGCCGGCGAGCAGCGACGACAACTGCCCCTGCTCCCATCCGGTGTGTTCGATGACCCTGGCGCGGATCGCAGCCGGCCTGCCCGCCGTAGCTTCAGCGAAGGTGGGCATCGCGGCCCTGACCGCGTCGATGTGCGCGCCCGCCACCACGGTCACGTCGGGCACCCCACCTAAGAGCAGCGTGCGCACCACCCGGGCGACCACGGTTTCTCCCGTTTGACCAAGTGGCAGCGCCGCCTTGGCCTGCCCCATCCGTGATGACGCCCCGGCAGCCAGAACGATGCCGCGAATCATACGGATTCAGGCCCGAAAACACGGAAGTTACCTAGAGTTACTTTCACCGCGTAAACGCTGACATCCCTCGGCTCGTATACTTGACTTCCCATTGTTGACCTGCCTACACTGGCCGTCGCTTCCCGCGACCCCTAATCGTGGCCTCAGTTTAGTCGGCGGCTCTTTTCGGGTCTCGGTTTATCGGAGGACAGGTTATGCCGACCGGGACAATCGCACGGCTCCTTATCGACAAGGGCTTCGGGTTCATCCGGGATGAATCCGGCCTGGAGCATTTCTTTCACCGCAGCTCCGTTCGCGGCGCGGTGTTCGAGCTGCTTCGGGAGGGCCAGCGCGTCGAGTTCGCCATCGAGGAGTCCCAAAAGGGTCCTCGTGCAGGTGACGTGCGACTAATCGAAGGATAATTTTGCTCGACCTGTAACATGCTTCCTCTTCCGGCCCGTGCAGTGCGGGCCGGATGTTCGTCCAGTTGAAACGCCTCCTGCGCCGCGGCGCGCTGATCGCCGCCCCTCTCATCCTCATCCTTGCCCTTCTCCTTCCGCGAGCCGGTGCGTGGCTGGTGGTCGCAGACCGTTTAGAGAAGTCCGACGCCATCGTCGTGCTTGGCGGCACGATGTACGAGCGGCCGCTCGAGGCGATCGATCTGCTCAACGACGGCTGGGCGCCGCGCATCTATCTCTTTCGCGAAATTGCCGACTGGGGAGAGGTGGAGCTGTTGAAGCGCGGTGTCCCGTACACGCGATCGGTTGACGTGCAGATCGATGCGATGGTCCGGCTCGGCGTGCCGCGCGATGCCATCCATGTGCTCGACCAGGCCAACAGCACGGCGGAAGAATCGACCCACGTGCTACGGCTCGTGACGCGCGAGAAATACTCGCGGGTGATCGTCGTGACATCGAAGCAACACACCCGCCGCGCCCGCCTGGTGATGCGGCGGCGTCTCGACGGCACCGGCGTGGAGTTGATCGTGCGGCCGAGCCGGTACGATCTGTCGCCGGTCGACCGCTGGTGGTCGAATCGCAGCACTTTGCGATTCACGTTATTCGAGGCGCAGCGGCTGCTCGGTTATTGGATTGGAATAGCAGACTGATAAGATCGGGGACGGAAGTGAACGGGGCCCGGTGGCCCTCCCGGTCTTCAAAATCGGTCGCTGCCCCCTTGCGGGGCAGGCTGGGTTCGACTCCCAGGCGCTTCCGCCAACGCGCCACGCGCGTTGGCGTTCAGCGCCTGGTCGTCAGTCAGACCGGCTTCGGCCTTCGGCCTCGCCTAAATCAGCTCGACTCCCAGGCGCTCTGATCGCTTTGGCCTTCGGCCTCGCTTGCTCAACCGCGATTGCACAACCCCCAAGGCGCTTTCGCAAAAAATACACGGAGAGGCGGAGGCACGGAGGCAAATCAATCGAAGCCTTCCTCTAAGAAGCAGCTTCACTGTGTGTTTTTCAGGGAGCAGCCTATCGGACTCGCTGCCGCTAAGCAGCACGGGACTTCGAAGAGCGTTCTACCGTGCCTCCGCGACTCCGTGTGTTTTCGGGACAGTGTCACAGCAGCAATCGCAACACCCGGTCGGTATCCGCGAGGTCGGGTAAGACTTCGTCGGCGCCTGCCTGCTTCAGTTGGTCGGTTGAGTAGCCGCCGGTGGCGACGGCGATCGACCGCGCGCCGGCGACGCGCGCGCATTCGATGTCGTGCGGCGTGTCGCCGATCACGATCACGCGGTCGATGGCTTCAACCGGAATGTCGTACGTCTCGGCCCGCGCCCTGGCGATCGGCACCAGCTCGTTGCGATCGTGATGGTCGTCGCTGAACGCGCCCCACTCGAAGAAATCCCACAGATCGAAATGCTGCAGCTTGATCTCCGCCGCTTCGCGGTAATTGCCCGTCAGCAGCGCCAGGTGCAGGTGCTCGTACTCCTCGAGGGCGTCGAGGAGCTCACGTGCGCCGGGCATCAGGCCCTTGTGTCCTTCGCCAGGATGCTGGATCTCCTCGGCAAGCAACGGCAGGTAGTTGCCGCGAAAGCGCTCGTGTTCCTCCGGCGTGTCGGGCAAGCCTGCCATCTTCAACGCCTTCGATACGAGGTAGGAATCCGTCCGTCCGCCGAAGGATTCACCCTTGAAGGCGTCCGTGATGCCGAAGGTCTCCTGAAACGCTCGCGTCATCGCCCGCAGCCCGGCGCGGCCGCTCAGCAACAACGTACCGTCGATATCAAACAGGATCAGCGCCGGTGTCGTCGCTTCTTGCTCGTTGCTCATAGCTGTTGCCCGTTGCTCATTGCCCAAATAACCGTCGTATCCTGCTCAGCGCGCGCAGTTCTCCGGTGGCCGGTACGAGCTCGAGGCGCGATCCGCCGATCGCTTTCGCCACCGAATCATCCGCCGTGATCGCCACCAGCGCCAGGCCGCGGCCGCGCGCCACCTTCCCGAGGTCGGCGCCGAAGCCGGCAACGCTGTCTCGCGGCAGCGACGCCGACGGGTGCTCGGCCATCAGCAATTGCGGTTCGAGCGCCAGAGCGCGGGCGAGGTGGACCCGCATCTGCACGTCGGGCGCCACGCGTCCGGCCGGCAGGTCGAACTGCGCCGAGTCGATTCCCACCTCACGCGCCAGCGCGCCGGCCTGCGGCAGGACGCGAGGATCGATCGGATCGACGTCGAGCGTCAGCGACAGCGCGATGTTCTGCAGCACCGAGAACATCTCGACGAGGATGCCGCGAGCGGTGATCATACCGACGCCATCGAGGGATTTGAGCCACGCCTCGCCGTCGGTGATGTGGCGGGTGTTGCGCCCGAACAGCACGACGTCGCCGGTATCGGGCAGCGTCGCTCCCGTCACCAGGTGCGCGAACGTTTCCGCACCCAGCACGTCGATGCCCGAGATCGACATGACGTCGCCGCGATTCACGGTGAGTGACTTGATACGAAGCGGCCGGAGCGTCTGGTAATCCTTCGACAGGCCGCTGATTTCGAGCAGCGTCTCGCTCATGTCATTGACGTGCGGCGACAAACCCTTCAGGCTTGCCGCGTCCGCGACCTCTCTTCGAGCGCGGCAAAGTCGGCGGGTGGCAGCGACACGACGCCGAGGACGCCGCGCTTCGCCCGTCCCGGCACCATCGCCGGATCGTCGCCGTGAAAGTCCGATCCGCCGCTCACTAGCAAGTTCCTGCGCCTGGCGATCCGCTGATAGTGCTGCTGATCCTCCGGCGAGTGATCCGAATGATAGACCTCGATCGCATCGAGGCCGTGCTCGGCCAGCGGCCCGATCAACTCATCACGCCTGGTCACGCCGGGGTGGGCCATCGAGGCAATGCCGCCGGCCTCGTGAATAGCGTCGACGATGACGGCCGGGCTCGGCCCGGTTCGGCTGATGAACGCGGGGCGGCCCGTGGCGAGCCACTTGTCGAACGCCTCCTGCACCGACTTCACATAGCCGGCGCGCACGAGTTCGCGTGCTACCTGCGGCCGCCCGACGGACGATCCCGGGCGCGCCGCCGCCGCCAGCAACACCGACTCGACGTCGATCACCATCCCCAGGATTGCAAGGCGCTCGCCGATTTCCCGCACGCGCGCGACCCGCAGCGCGCGTTGATGCTCGAGCACCGCCGCCAGCGGCGCGCTGTCGGGATCGAAGAAGTACCCGAGCATGTGCACGTCGCGACCCTCGTCTACGGCGGTGATCTCGATGCCGCTCACCACACGGATGCCGGCGACGGCGGCGACGGCAGTGACTTCCGCAAGCGCAGCCACGGTGTCGTGATCGGTGACGCTGATCGTGGTGAGGCCGGCAGACGTCGCGCGCGCCACCAGCTGCGCGGGCGACAGCCGGCCGTCTGACGCCGTGGTATGCAGGTGGAGGTCGATCAACGCGCGGCGCGCGCCCGCGGCTTGACCCGGGCCTTGTCGCCCTTGACGGACCGGTGGCGCTTGACGAGCGCGCGGTACTCGCGAATCAGCAGCTCGAGGTGTTCGCGCTCTTCTTCGGCAAATTCGAGGAAGATGCGCTTGCCTTCGGAATCATCGAAGCGTTCGCCGTAGCGCTTGAAGAACCGGTGCGAGCCGCGCTCGCAGCGGATGCCGATGCGGTAGGCCTCGAGATCGTCGACGCCATCGCGCCGTAACTGCTCGCTGCCGCTCGAGAACAGGCCGTTGGCGGCGCCCTTGAAAAACAGGAACGTCGGCCGCGATTCGAGCCGCGGATCCTGCTTGAGCAGCTCCTGATAGCGGTTCTCGAGCGTCTTCAGGTGATGCACTTCCTCGGTGGCGAGCTTGCGGAACACTTCACGCGCGCGCGCGTCTTTCACCAGCTTGACGCCGCGGCCGTAGAACTCCATGCCGCTGCGCTCGGTGGCGATCGCAATCCGCAGCGCGTCGCGCGCGAACAGCAGCTCCGAATTCACCGGGTCGTCGTCGGCGGCGCGTCCGGTGCTGCACGCTTCGCACGTGCCGTAAATCTGCACGACGGTTTGCCGCGCCGTGAACGCGCGCGCCGCGGCCACTTCCTCGACCAGCGACTCGATGTCGGAACTGAGGAATTCGAACGAGCGGTTACAGGTCTTGCAAATCAGGTGGAAGTGTCGCGGGTGCCGGTAGGAATGCTCGAAGCGGAACCGGCCTTCGCCGAAGTCCACCTTGCGCGCGATGCCGGCCTCCTCCATCCACTGCAAGGTGCGGTAGACGGTGGCGCGGCTGATACGTTGATCCTCGCGCTTGATCAGGTCGACCAGATCGTCAGCGCTCAGGTGTCCCTCCTGTTTGAGGAACGCGTTGACGATCAGGTCGCGCTTGCTGGAGCGTTTCGTCCCGGCAGGACGGAGCCGATCGAGATCGGGAATGGCCGCGCTAATGGCCATGATCCTGACAGACCCTGCTTACGCCGAGAACGAGGATCCGCAGCCGCAGGTGGACGTGGCGTTGGGGTTCTTGATCGTGAACCCGCCACCGGTGATGGTGTCGACGAAGTCGACCTCGGCGCCACGCAGGTAGCTGATGCTGACCGGATCGACGAACAGGCGCACGCCGTTCGATTCGAACAGCTGATCGCCAACGCCGCCGGACTCCTCGATCATCAGGCCGTACTGGAAGCCCGAGCAGCCGCCGCCCTGCACGAACACGCGCAGGCCGCTTTCGGTCTTGCCTTCTTCCGACAGCAGCTCGCGGATCTTGCCGGCTGCCGCTTCGGTGACCGTGATGATGCTTTCGGTGACGACCGGAACTTCCGGGGTCAGGGTCGTGGTTTCTGTTTGCATGACTCTCTCATTTTATCCGCCTTCGCCCTTTTTAGCGAAGGCCCATCGAATTCCGGCTAGAACCTGGCCCCGGCCAACTCCCCCAGTTTGGCCGCCGATTCCTGCTCCAAATCCTTGTGCAGGCTGTTCCCATGCGCGTCCATCGTCACAATTGCAGGGAACTCCCTCAATTGTAGATGCCACATCGCCTCCGGAGTTCCAAACTCCATCAGGGAAACCCCGTCCACCCGGTCGATACAGCGTGCGTAGAATTGGGCGGCGCCGCCAATGGCGTTGAGGTACACGGCGCCGTGCTGCTTCAGGCCCGCCAGCGTTTTCGGGCCCATCCCGCCCTTGCCGATCACCGCCCGGATGCCGTATTTACCGATGAGATCGGCCTGGTAGGGTTCCTCACGAATGCTGGTCGTTGGCCCCGCGGCCGTGACCTTCCAGCTGCCATCCGCCTGCTTCGCCACCACCGGGCCGCAGTGGTAGATCACGCCGCCGCGCAAATCGACCGGCGGAGCGTGGCTCGCAAGGTGATGATGGACCGCGTCGCGTCCCGTATAGGCGGGCCCGTCGATGATTACGACGTCGCCGACCTTCAGCGATCGCACTGTCGCCTCATCGATCGGCGCGCGCAGCCTGATCTCGCGGCCGGTTCGCGTGAAGCCGGCCTGGTCCATCATCGGGATGGTCGGCACTGACGGGTCGCGATAAAGCCACTGCGTGATCGCGCCGGTATTGCCGTCGAGCATGACGCCGAGGCGCCGGAACGCCCAGCAGTCATATGCCACGGACACGAAGAAACTCGCGGGCAAGCGATTCTGCACGCCGACTTTGCATCCGATCAACGACACCTGGCCGCCGAAGCCCATCGGGCCGACGCCGAGCGTGTTCACGGTCCGCATGATCTCGGCTTCGAGCTCGGCCAGCCGCGCGTCGGGGTTGACGTCGTCGAGGCTTCGGAACAATTGCTGCTTCGCCTCCACATAGCCGCTCGTGCGATCGCCGCCGATGCACACGCCGATCGCACCCGGTGCGCAGCCTTTGCCTTGCGCGTTCCACACCGCGTGAAGGATGCACTTGCGCACGCCTTCGATGGTGCGGTCGGCGCGGCCGAGGTTCGGCAATTCCGCCGGCAAGGAGTACTGGATGTTCATGTTCTCGCAGCCGCCGCCCTTGAGCAGCAGCTTCACTTCGATGTCATCGCGTTCCCATTGCTCGAAATGAATCACCGGTGTACCCGGGCCGAGGTTGTTGCCGCTGTTCTCGCCGGTCAACGAGTCCACCGAGTTCGGGCGCAGCTTGCCGCGTTTGGTCGCCTCGGCGATGGCGGCCTTGATCTGCTGCTTCATCCAGATCTGGTTGGCGCCAACCGGCGTCTTCACTTCGAAGGTCGGCATGCCGGTGTCCTGGCAGATCGCGCCCTCGATGTCGGCGGCCTGGTCGATGTTCTGGCTGATGATGTTGAGCGCGGTGCCGGCGCGCGACGCCGGATCTTCGCTCTGCACCGCGTGCTTCATCGCGGCACGCACGTCGGGCGGCAGGTCGGTCGAGGTCTTGAC
>DASVFC010000231.1:0-5685 GCA_036380235.1 Vicinamibacterales bacterium | reverse complement strand
CGCCGCCAACGCGCCGGCGGCGGCGATTGCCGCTCAGCACGGGCTCGACATTGCCGTGGCCCGCCGCGACCGGACGCGATTGCCGCAGCTGTATTTGCGCCTGGCCAAGGCGAACATTGTTTCGGGGCGGCTGGATCAAGCCGAGCGCGCGCTGACCGCCGGGATGGCGGCGTTCGATGAGACGCGCGCCAGGCCGACAGGCATTACCGGTATCGCCGCATTCGACGAATCGTGGGAGCTGTACGAGACGGCAACACAGCTGGCAATTCGCCGCGGCGACCGTGAGCGAGCATTCGCAATGGCCGAACGCGGCCGCGCCCGCAACGTCGTCGCAAGTTCACCGATCACGTCTCTCGCGAACGCGCAGCGCTCACAAGCCGCCGATCAAGCCATCGTGGCGATGAACCAGTTCGACGATGAGCTCGTGTTATGGGTGATCCGGCAGCAGGGCACGACCATCGTTCGTCGGCCGCTGCGGCGCGCGGACGCGCGGGACATCGTGGCCCGCCAGCATGACGAAATCCGGCTCCAGACACAACAGCCTGCCGCCAGCGCGGCGTTGTTCGACGAGATCCTTCGGCCGCTGTCGGCAACGCTCGAGGGCGCGACGCGCATCGTCTTTGTTCCTGACACCGCCTACAACGATGCGAGCTTCGCGGCGCTGTGGGATCGTACGACCCGACGGTATGCGGTAGAAAAGTGGACCGTGACGGGCGCGCCAACCGTCTCGCTCGCGCTGTCGTCGGCCGGGCGACGGTCGGAAGCCGAATCTGTGTTGGTACTGTCGGCTGATGCCAACGACCATACCGCGCAACTGGTTGCATCGTCATACCCTGGCGCCACTTTCGTGGGCGGCGCAGAGGCAACGCGCTCGCGGCTGCTGTCGCACAGCAGTGCGATCCTTCACGTGGCCGCCCACGCGCATCGTAATGCGGCATTCCCGTCATGGTCGCAGCTGCGGCTGAACGACGAGCCTGGGCTCAAATATTCAGGGACCGTGGTAGGGCGCGACATCGCGACGCGGCAGATGCCGAATACCGCGTTGGTGGTTCTCGATGAGCTGACCCCTGAGCAAAGTTATCGAACCGCGGGGACCCTCGATCTCGCGACGGCATTTCTCGCCGCCGGTGTGCCGGCCGTGCTGGGAACCCTGCCTGGCGCAGACGAACGAAGCACCCGCGAACTGATGGTAGGGTTCCACCGCCAGCTGACCGCTCAGGTTCCAGCAGCAGAAGCCCTCGCACGAGTCCAACGCGACGCACTGCAACAGAATGGCCGTCGACTCGGCGCCTGGACTGCGTTGGTGCTTTACGGCTCCGATCGATAGCCCCCCAAAGCTAGGAGCAAAAATGAATCGTCGTGATTTTGTCGGTCGAGTTGTGCTCGGCGGCGCCGCTGCCGCCTGCACGCATTTCGCGGACTCGGCGTATGCGGCGCCGGCTTCCGCGTCCTTCAAGATGCGGTTCATCGGCTTGATGGGTTTCGTGGAACGTCAGGATCGATCGTTCCTCGTCGCGACACCCGGCGATGATCATCATCACGCCACCCACGTGCCGTTTCTGATGGCACGGCGGGATTCCGCCATCGCCTCGACACTCGGGATGGTGCCGGTCAACGGCGTCGTCCCTGCGGCCTTCGATACCGAGCTAATCGGCTCGCAGCCGGGAGAATTCGTCTATCGATCGCTCGCCAATACCACCATCGACGTGATTTCGGGCACGACCGATGGCGTGGCGAACGAAGCCAACCAGATGGCGCATTTGCGTCAAATCGCGCCGGGCAAGCGGTTGCGCGGCAACATCGAAAAGTGGGCGGGCGCCACGATCTCATTGCGTGGCGGCAAGCTCGAAAACTCGTCCGCGCATCCTGATGCCGGCAAAGTGTGGTCGTTCGGCAGCCATCGTCAGCAACTGACCGATGCGGTCAACTACCGCAACCTGCCCGGCGCCTCGACGACCATCCGGTTGACGAGCGGAACGGAAGTGCAGAACGTTCGACTTTCCGCTTCTGACTCTGCGGAACTCTGGATGATCAGTTCTGCAGCGATGAATGATCGGATGAACGGTCCGATGGCGCTTGTTCACAGCGAGGTGTTGTTCAACTTCCTGGTGGATGCGCCGCCGGTGCTGGCCGAATGTGCGGACGCTGTGGGCCGCGAAGTGCCCGCGACGTTGCTGCCGTTTGTGAAGCCAACCAACGCCAGCAACGGGTTGATTGCCGGTGCAGCGGCCGCCCCGCCCTACACAGACTTGTGTTTCATTTGCGACATCCTGTTCGGTGACGTCACGAGGTAATTAACCCCGTTCGGAGGCCGGACCTGCCCTGGGGTCGGCCTCCGATTTTTCTGTAATACTTTCCCTCATGCCCAAGCACGTTGTTCGCGCCGCGGTCGTTCTGGCGCTGTTCGTCACCACGTCCATCCCCGGCGCCGCGCAGCCGGGAGCCACGGTCACGGTTGCGGATTACGAGCGCGCAGAAAAGTTCATGAGCTGGAACGCCAACAGGCTCGTGTCGAATGGGCCTGTCAGCCCCAACTGGCTCGCGGGCGATCGCTTCTGGTACCGCACCCAGACCGCGCGCGGATTCGAGTTCGTGCTCGTCGATCCCATCAAAGCGACAAAGGCGCCGGCATTCGATCACGCCGCGGTCGCCATCGCCTTGAGCGCAGCGATGAAGCGCGCAATCGCGGCGGACCAGCTGCCGTTCCAGCAAATCACGTTCGCCGACGATGCGCAGTCGTTCTCTTTCAACACCGATCTGCTGCGATGGACGTGTGATGTAACCGGCAAGCAGTGCACGAGCACGGACCGTCCCGCCTCGACACGCAACGCGATGGTGTCTCCCGACGGCAAGCTTGCCGCGTTCATCCGCAACCACAACCTGTGGGTCCGCGATCTGGCGACCGGCACAGAGAAGCAGCTGACCACCGACGGCGTGAAGGACTACGGTTACGCCACCGACAACGCCGGCTGGCGCTTCAGCGACGCGCCGGTGCTGAAGTGGTCGCCTGATTCAAAGAAGATCGCAACCTTCAGGCAGGACCAGCGCAAGACCGGCGAGATGTATCTCGTCAACACGGTGGTCGGCCACCCGACGCTGCTGGCCTGGAAGTATCCGCTTCCCGGCGACCCCGACATCACGATGATCGAACGCGTTGTCATCGAGGTGGACGGCCCACGCGTGATTCCGCTGCAGATGGGTGCCGATCAACATCGCTCGACGATTTGCGACGACGTGATTTGCGACGGCGAGTGGGTGGACGTGCAGTGGCACCCCGACGGCAGCCATGTTTCGTTCGTGTCGACGTCTCGCAACCATCAACAGGCCAATCTGCGCGTTGCCGACGCCACCTCCGGCGTGATTCGCGAAGTGCTCGAAGAGAAGGGAGAAACCTTCCTCGAATCGGGCAACGATCACGTCAACTGGCGCTACCTGCCGAAGAGCAACGAGGCGATCTGGTTCTCGCAGAAGGACAACTGGGGCCATCTCTACCTGCACGACCTGGAGTCGGGCAAGCTGAAGCGCCAGATCACGAGCGGCGAAGGCAACGTCACCCGGCTGCTGCGCGTCGACGAAGGGACGCGCACCCTGTATTTCGAAGGCGTTGGGCGCGAGAACGGACGCGACCCCTACTTCCGCCACTTCTACCGCGTCAGCATGGACGGCAAGACACCGCAGCTATTGACCCCCGAAGACGCCGATCACGACATCATCGTGTCGCCCTCGGGTAAGTATTTCGTCGACAACTACGCCAAGCCGGATGTGCCGTCGGTGTCGGTACTGCGCGATGAAACCGGCAAGACCGTAGTGCCGCTCGAGAAGATGGACATCAGCCGGCTGCTCGCGGTGGGCTGGAAGCCGCCGATGCCGATCACGGTGAAAGACCGCGGCGGCGTCAACGATCTTTACGGCCTGCTCTTCCGGCCAACGAACTTCGATCCGAAGAAGAAGTATCCGATCATCAATCGCATTTATCCGGGGCCGCAAACCGGCAGCGTCGGCAGCCGCCAGTTCGCAGCCGCACGCGGCGATGCGCAATCCCTCGCCGAGCTCGGATTCATCGTCGTCATGATCGACGGCATGGGGACGCCGTGGCGATCGAAGCGTTTTCACGCCGCGTATTACGGCAACATGGGTGACAACACGCTGCCTGACCAGGTTGCCGGCATGAAGGAGCTGGCGACGCGGTATTCGTGGATCGACATCGAGCGCGCCGGCATTACCGGGCACTCAGGCGGCGGCTTTGCGACGGCAGCGGCGATGTTCCGATATCCGGATTTTTTCAAGGTTGGTGTCTCCCAGGCCGGCAATCACGACAACCGCGTGTACGAAGACGACTGGGCTGAAAAGTGGCAGGGCCTGCTCGAGAAAAATCCTGACGGCACCACCAACTACGATAACCAGGCGAACCAGCTGGTGGCGCACCAGCTCAAAGGCAAGCTGCTGCTCGCACACGGATCGATGGACAGCAACGTGCCGTACTACAGCACGCTGCTCGTCGTCGATGCGTTGATCAAGGCGAACAAAGATTTTGATCTGATCATCTTTCCGAATCGCGGCCACGGCTTCGGCAACGAGCCATACATGGTGCGGAGACGGTGGGATTACTTCGTCAAGCACTTGCTCGGCGTCGAGCCGCCGCCGTACGAAGTCAAGGGGCCGCAGCCGGTACCGGCTGCGACCCCTTGATTCATCGACCCCTTAACTTAAGTGGAGCCGGGTCTTTAGACCCGGCGTTGTCTAAAGACCCGCCTTTACGAACTCATCCGCGCGCGGTCGCCGCGGACTTCTGCGGGAAGATCGCCTTGAATGCCTGGATGAACTTCTCCATGTCCTCCGGCGTGCCGACCGAGACGCGGAGGTGGTTCAGCATCGGCGGGAACGGCCGGCCGACGAGAATGCCGCGCTTGCGGAACTCCTCGATCACCGGCTGCACCGTGCGATCGCCGAGGTGGACCATGAAGAAGTTGGTCTGCGACGGAATCACCGGATAGCCCCAGCTTTCGAGCACCTTGCTGGTGTTGTTGCGCAACGTGATCGTCTTCTGCTTGACGTCGGCCTGCGCTGCGGGATCCTTCAGCGACGCCACCGCGCCCCACTTCGCCAGCACGTTGACGCTGTTCGACGCGTAAACCCGCATCTCGCGAATCATGTCCGGCGGCGCCACGGAGTAGCCAATGCGCATCGCGGCGAGCGCCGCAATCTTCGAGAAGGTGCGCGCCACCACCACCTTGCGGCCTTCGAGCACGTAGGGGATGGCGGTGCCATAAGCCGGATCGTCCACGTAGTGGTGATACGCCTCGTCGATCAGCACCGGCATGTCCTTCGGGATGTTGTCGAGCAGATCCTTGATCTCCTTCGCCGTCACCACCGCGCCCGTCGGGTTGTTCGGATTGCACATGTAGACGAAGCCAATGTCGCGCGCGTTGCGGTTGGCGGCTTCAATCATCTGACCGATGTCCTGGCGATAGTCCTTCGTCAGCGGCAGCTGGATCGAGTCGGCCTTCACGTTGGCGGCCTGCTGGAACACGCTGGCGTACGACGGGCTGACGCCGAGGACTTTCTTGCCGGGTCCGAGATACGTGGTGGCCATCACGTTAAGGCCCTCGCCGGAGCCCGCCGTCAGCAGGATGTTGTCGCGGCGGACGCCGTGATGATCGGCGATCACCTGCACGACGTTGCCGT
>DASVFC010000230.1:0-5471 GCA_036380235.1 Vicinamibacterales bacterium | reverse complement strand
GCTGGAGCAGGTGCAGCTCGGTGGCTGGGTCTACGGACCCGAGCTCGGCACGGCTCCCGTCGTGGTGATTGTCGGTGGCATCACCGCCTCCCCGTTTCCGTTCGGCGACGGCCAGTCCGAAGGCGATGCCGCACGCGCCGCCTGGTGGCCGGCCTTATGCGCACCCGACCTGATCGATCCGGCGAGGCACACGGTGCTCTGCCCATCCTGGCCGGGCAACGGATCGACGTGGAAGGGGTTCGACGATCCGCATGCGAATGATTTGATCTCGGTGGCGGGACTTGCCGATCTCGTCGCCGCGTGGCTCGATGGCTGCGGCTGCAGCGTTCCGGTAACGTGGGTGGGCGCCAGCCTTGGCGGCATGGTCGGCGTCGTGTTTGCGGCTCGCCATCCCGATCGCTGCGCGAAGCTGATCACGATCTCGGCCGGCCTGCGTCCCGATGGCTGGGGCACTGCTACCCGACATCTGCAGCGCGAGCTGGTGCGCGATGGTCTTCGGAATGGTGACGTCGCCACCGGCATGATGCGCGCGCGGCAGCTGGGCATGCTCACTTACCGCGGCCGCGATGAGCTCGACACCCGTTTCGGCAAGCTGCTGCCGCATCTCGATCGGCCGCCGGTCGCCGAGTATCTCGATCATCATGGGCGCCGGTTCGCGGAACGCTTTCCGGTGAAGACCTTCCTGCTGCTCAGCGAGGCGATCGATCGCGGCGCGATGTTCGACGCCCAGACCGCGCGCGACGCCTTCGCGCGCGTCAGCGCCGAAACGATCGTCGTCGGCGTCCCCGGCGACATGTTGTTTCCGTGGGCGTTGCAGGTCGAGCTGCATCGCGCGCTGCAAGCCGCGGGTGCGGACTCGTCATTGTGGAAGCTCGAGTCGCTCTACGGTCACGATGCCTTCCTCGCCGATCAGGATCGTCTCGCCGACCTGCTGCGGGGCGCCGGAGCGTTCGGCCGGCCGCTGAAGACATCGCCGCGACCGCGTTTTGAAGGCGTCGGTATCGAGCCCGTCCGCGAGATTCGCATCGGGCTCGTTGGCTGCGGCACCGTCGGCCGCGGCCTGCTCGAGATGATCGATCGGCAGACTGATGCGGTCGCCGATCGCTATGGCGTGCGCTTCCGCGTTTCCCGGATCGCGGTGCGCAACCTCAAGAAAGACCGCGGACCGCGCGCCGCCGGCATTCCGATCACCGACCGGGGCCTCGAGCTCGTCAGCGATCCCGAAGTCGACGTCGTCGTCGAAGTGGCCGGCGGCACCGCCGTCGAGCCGATTCTTGCGGCAGCGCTCGCTGCCGGCAAGCCGGTGGTGACTGCGAACAAGGCGTTGCTGGCATCGAAGCTTGCCGAGCTTGGCGTGCTCGCGCAGCGCACGGAGACGCCGCTGTACTGCGAGGCAGCTGCCGCCGCGGCGATCCCCATCGTCAGGCACCTCAGTCATCGCGCCGACGAAGTCGAGACCCTGTGGGGCATCGTCAATGCCACCAGTAACTTCGTCACCACCCGGCTCGAACAAGGCGACCTGACGCTGGAGGAAGCGATCGCCGAAGCACAGCGGCTCGGATTTGCCGAGGAAGATCCGGCGGCAGACATCGATGGTCACGACGCGGCCGCGAAGTTGTCGATCCTGACGTATCGCGCGTTTGGTGCGTGGGTGCGGCCAGACGGATTCCTGGTGCGCGGCATTCGCGAGATCGATCCGGCCGACTGCGATCTCGCCGAGTCGATGGGGTTCCGTATTCGCCAGATCGCGCGAGCCGGCCGCATCAATGGCGCGCTGGACATGGCCGTTGAACCGCTGCTGCTGCCATCGTGGCACCTCCTCGCATCGGTGGAAGAGGAATACAACGCAGTCTACCTGCGCTGTGTGTCATCAGGCGACTTAAGCTTGTTCGGCAAGGGCGCCGGCTCACTACCGACGGCGACCGCGATCCTCGGCGACCTGATCGATCTGGCGCAGGACAACTCGGTGCGGTGGCCGGTGCCGCACTCGTTGCCGGTGGCGCGTGAAGGTGAAGCCATTGCACCGGCACCGAGACGTCATTACCTGCGCATCACGGCGCAGCCGCACCCAGGTCTCGAGAGAAAGTTCGAAGGACTCGTGCGTCGTCACGGCCTCACGGTGCAGAATCGCGCCAGTCGCGGTGATCGCGATCGCGTGCACATCGCGTTCATGATCTCGCCAAGTTCCGATGCGCAGATCGCTGAAGTGTCTGCCGCCGTCGCGAGGCTCGCGCGGGTCGAGCAGCGGCTGACCCTGGGAGTCCTCGACTAATGGCGGTGTCGGGGCCGGCAAACGTCGCCGACTGGCTGGACCCGCGGTCGTGCCCGGCGCGGCGGCCGTCGCTGGACGAGATGTCGGGCACCACTCGCAACCTGCACGCCGGCATCGACGCGCACATCCGCAAGACGGGCATTCCCTACCTGCACCCGGACGACCCGACGGTGCAGCTCGATTTGCTTGGCTCGGCGCGCGTGATTGAGTGGCAGGAAGGCAAGGCAGCATTCATGTTCGCGAGCGAAGGCTGCTGGTCGGAGCTGCCGCATTTGTATGCGCGCTACGGCACGACTGCGACCGCGCAGCTGATCGGCAGGATCAAGACGCTTGAACACGCCTCGTCTGCCATCGTCTGCGACTCCGGGATGCAAGCGACGGCGCTGGCGTTCGACGCGTTGCTGCAACCCGGCGCGCACGCCGTGTTGATGCGGCAGGTCTACAACAAGACGCGCGGCTACCTGGAATGGATGGCGGCCCGGATTGGCGCATCCGTCACCGTCGTCGATGACGGCGATCGGAGCAACATCGCCGCGGCCATTAGGCCGGAGACGCGCTTCGTCTTCGGCGAGACCTTCACGAATCCGCTCGTACGCGCGCAAGACTTCGACCTGCTGCGCGAGGTGATCGCGGAGGGCCGCCAGATTGCTCCAGAGCTGGTGCTGGTGCTCGACACGACCATCGCCTCACCCTGGGCCTTCAAGGTGCCGCCGCTCCAGAACGGCGTCGATATCATCGTTGCCAGCGGCACAAAGTCCCTCGGCAGCAACGATCGCGATTTGTGGGGATACCTCGCCACCAACCAGACCCAGTTTGCCAACAGCGTGATGGATCTGATGGCGATGCGCGGCGGCATTCTCGATTGGCGGCGCGCGACCGCCTTGCTCGCGACCTTCGATGACGCGGCGGCGCTCCACGCCGCGAGGTCGGCAACTGCCGCGCGCGTGGCCGCGTTCCTGGCCTCGCACCCAATGGTGTCGGAGGTCTTTCACCCATCGTTGCCTGGCCATCCCGACGCCGCGGCGATCGCCAGGCACTACAATCGGCACGGCTCGTTACTATCCTTCCGGATCAAGGACGCCGGTGAAGAGCAGGCGCGGCATTATGCGGACGTCCTGGCGACGACGGTCGTGGTGCGATATGCGTTGTCGTTCGACGGCCTGACGACGAAGGTGAATCATCATCGCACCGTGTCTGAGTACTTCACCGCGCCGGAGCAGTTGCGGCGCAATGGTTTCGATCGACTGATTCGGCTGGCGATTGGTCTCGAAGACGCGGACGACCTGATCGCCGCACTGAACTGGACGCTGCATCACGGCGCCAGCGTGTCGGCACAAGACGTCGAGGCGTGGCAGCAGGAACGGGCCGCCTCATTGGGGATTGGATAGATGGGAGCGACGGCACATCTGGGCATCAAGTTCGGCGAGTACGACGCGACGATCGCGTCGTTGATTCCGCACTACAAGTCGTTGATAGCGGCCGCTGCCGAAGCGGTTGACGTCGTCGCCCGCACTGCTCCTGCCGTAGTCGATCTCGGTACCGGCTCGGGAGCGCTGGCGGCAGCGATCCTCAAGGTGCGCCCGATGGCGCGCTTGATTGGGATCGATGCCGACGATTCGATGCTCGAGGCGGCGACGCGCCGGTTGAAGGGGCGCATCGACATCGTGCACGACAATTTCGAGCGCGCGCGCATTCCACGCTGCGACGTCGTCTCGGCCTCATTCGCGCTGCATCACATCGATACCGGCCGCAAGAAAGGTGCGTTGTATAAGCGCTGTTTCACGGCGCTGCGCGATGGCGGCCTCTTCGTCAGTGCGGACTGTTTCCTGGCGCTGGACGGCAAGCTGCGGCGCCACCACCGCGAGGCCTGGCTGAATCACTTACAGAAGAAGTACACCAGGAGAAAGGCCGAGCAGTTCCTCCGCACGTGGGCAAAGGAAGATGTCTACTTCTCGCTCGAGCGCGAATTGGAACTACTGAAAGAAGCCGGGTTCTCGACCGAAGTCAGCTGGCGCCAGGACAGCTTCGCGGTGGTTGTTGGATTGAAGTGAGGGCTTGAGGTCTTGAGTTTTCAAGCCCCAAGTCCCAAGTCGCAAGTCCCAAGCCTACGAGAACCGCACCACCACGATGTCGATGTGCCGCTCCTGCTTTTCCGCAGGCTGCCACTGCACCAGGATGGGGCTCTGGTAAGTGCCGCGCAGCAGCGTCGGCACGTGATGCTCGCGATCTGATCCGGCGAGGAAGCTGACGCGCCGCGAACGCAAGAACCGGCGCGCCGGCAGCGACATTACCTTCGCCACCAGCCGCTCGAACGAGCCCTGGTCCATGCGCAACGCCTCCATCAGCGAATTGAGCACGTGCACCATGTCGTACTTGGCGTAGTTCAGCGTCTTGCCGGGGATCGCCAGCGGATCGTTCATCATGTTGCGGCCCTTGGCCTTCGCAAAGCGAAGCGGATCGCGCAGCACGTCAACGAGATCGTTCTGCATCAGCAGCGTCTCGTATTCATTGACGGTGAGACCGACGTTCCGCTCGGTCGGATCCACCACCAGATCCACCCGTGCGCGCTCGACGCCGGCTCGCGCCACGATCTCGTTGACGCGCTCGAGGAGCCCCAGTTTCGGATCGGCGAGGTTGATCGAATCGATCGGGTGCTTCGATACCGGGATGGCGACCGATGTGCGCGCCACCACTTCGTCGTGATCGTAAGCGACCACGGTGGTCTTGCGCCGGCGCTGCAATGCCTCGCTCTTGCCGTCGAGCTCGATGAAGTAGACCGGCGAATCAGGCCGCGTGCGATAGGTCACGCAGTTACGCATACCGGCGCCGATGAACGTCAGGTGCGAATCGCCGTTGCGCGGCTCGACCACCTTTTGTTCGTCGGTCAGTTCGCTGCGCAGGTGCATCTGGTCGTGGCGGTATTCGCCGCCCTGCGGGAACAACGCCGAGAACGCGCGGAAGAACTGCGAGACCAGGTCGTGGCGGTGATTCAGCCGCACCGACAGGCTTTGATCGAGGTAACCCGCCGTGGTGTGGAACGACGTGTAAAGCGCGCGGCGGTGCCGGCGCAAAATGTCCCCCGCCTCCTGGTTGATGCGGCGGTTGACGTCGATTGCCTCAAAGCGGCCTTGTGGCGCCAGGGTCAGCGTCAGCTCGGTCGGTCGGATGCCTATCATGCGTAGCTCTATTTGTCCGCCGT
>DASVFC010000229.1:0-2915 GCA_036380235.1 Vicinamibacterales bacterium | reverse complement strand
TTGGTCTTGGGATGTAGGTCAACCGGGATGCCACGGCCGTCATCTTCGATGGTGATCGAGGAGCCATCCTTGTGCAGCGTCACGCGGATGTTCGACGCGTGCCCGTTCATCGCCTCGTCGATCGCGTTGTCGAGCGTTTCCCACACCAGGTGATGCAGGCCGGCGCTGCTGACCCCGCCAATGTACATGCCGGGCCGTTTTCTTACCGGCTCGAGACCTTCGAGGACGGTAATGTCTTTGGCGGTGTAATTTGATGCCACTGCGGGAAAGATTATAAAGCGCTACTACGCCTTCTTTCGTCGCGGCGCGGCTTTCTTCTTCTCCGCCTTCGGTGCCGCCGCCTTGCGAGCGCGCTTGCGCTTCGCTCCGCCGGCCTCGACCTCGGCGTCCTCGTCGCCGCCACCGCCGGGTCGCGCGTCGTCCGCAATCACCACTGCGCGCGCTTCAATCACTGGTTCCTGAACCGGTTCAGCGACGGCGTCAAGCACCGGTTGCTGCATCTCGCCGTCATCGTCGATCGACGACAGCTCCTGATCAGTCGTCTCACGAACCGCGCCGTTGCCCGCGCCAAGGCCTTCGCCGCTGTTATCGCGGTGACCGACGCCCCACCCGTGAGGCACCGACGCACGCGCCGCGGCGGTACCGCTGGCGAACACACGCAGCCCGCCTTGCCGATCACGCTCGAGCCGCAGCAATCCATCCTTCTGGCACGCCCGCATCAGGTCGTTGATCGATCCATAACGGCGCTCATCAAAATCCGGTTGTGCGCTCTTGAGGAACTGCTTGAACTGCCGCGGATACATCGGCCACCGTGGCGTCGTGGTCGCTTCCGACAGGGCGCGGCGGACGAGCGCAACGCCATCACCAAGCGAGACTTCAACCGGCTCGGCGGGCGCGGGTCCCGAGTCGGGTTGTTCCAGAATCTCTCGCATCGGCGTAACGTCCGGAGTGTCTGCCGGCGCGGCCACCATCTCCGGCGCCATGTCGCTGGGCAGCTCCACCAACGTGCTGCGTCCCTGATGCTTCAGCGCTACCAGCCCTTGCTCCGCGAGCTTGTCGGCAAACTCGCGGAACGTGCTGACCCCATAATCGCGCTCGCTGAACGACGAATCGAGCTGCAGCAGCGTGCTCTTCAGCAGACCCAACTGCGGTGAAACTTCGCGATCAATCAGCACCTTGAGGGCTCGCTTGACGAGCGGCACCGCCTGTTCGATCGACTGCGTGCCGCTGCCGTTGACGCGCGGACGGTCGCCCTTCACCTGCCGCGGCGGGCGACGGTCCGGGGTCACGTTCTCGTAGGCGATGAACTCGGTGCAGTTCTTCTGCATCACCTGGCTGGTGAAGGCGCGGCCGCCGACGACGAAGACTTTGCGATCGTATTGTTTCAGTTTCTCGACCAGCGTGATGAAGTCGCTGTCGCCGCCGACGATGACGAAGGCGTTGATGTGGGCATGGGTGAAGGCCATCTCGAGTGCGTCGAGGGCGAGGTTGATGTCGGCGCCGTTCTTGTCGCCGCCGGGCGTCATCACGCGCTGCACCATGCGGACGGCATGTTGCGCCATGGCGCGACCGTGATCGCCGGAGCGCTTCCAGTCGCCGTAAGCCACTTTGGTGATTACTTCACCGCGTTCCTTGATCGCCTCGAGGACCGCGCCAATGTCGAAGGTTTGATTGAGGGTGGTCTTGACGCCGATTTCGATGTTGTCGAAATCAATGAACACGGCAAGCTTGAGTCGTGGTTCTGCTGACATGAATTCCTTTGAATTCCTTATTGGTTGGACACGTTCGACAGGTTCGACTTGTTCGACCGGCTGGGAAACGGCAGTGGTTTGACCAGCTCAGGAGTAACGGGCGGACGTGCCGTTTCCAGTATAGCCGCCCCGGCATGGCCGTTGCAGAATAGAAAGCAGGAGTCCCGAATATGACTACGAACTGCACCCGAAAGGGGTCGATTATCGTCCTCACCGCCGCGCTCGCTGCGTACGGCTCGTCCGTCGCTGCTGAGGGGCAGAAGCCTGAAGTGCAGCGGCTGTTTCAGTCGGGCTCGTACGAACAGGCCGTCACGGCCGCGGGCGAAGGTGATCCGGCATCAACATTCCTCGCCGCACAGGCGCTGGTCAAAATGGATCGCACCGATCGCGCGGTGGCGGAATTGACGCGGCTCCGCGCCAGCGAGAACCAGGCGTGGCGGCTGATCGGCGAATCCGGCGAAGCGTTGATCGCCAACGACGGTGAACGTGCCGCTGAAATCGCGCGTCGGGCGGTCGAAGCCGACGGCGGCAATCCGTTTGCGCATTACCAGCTCGGTCTTGCCGCGAGCAAGGCGGGGGATTGGGGCACGGCCGTCGCCGG
Organism: Vicinamibacterales bacterium; assembly: GCA_036380235.1. Taxonomy (GTDB): domain Bacteria; phylum Acidobacteriota; class Vicinamibacteria; order Vicinamibacterales; family UBA2999; genus 12-FULL-67-14b. The sequence goes on along the minus strand of DASVFC010000229.1, from coordinate 563 downwards.
CTTTTCACGCACGCTCGAGTTGAAGCCGGACTTTGCGTATGCGCACTACTACGCGGCGCTCGCGCATCAGCGTCAACGCCAGCTGCCGCGAGCGGCTGAACACTTCGATGCGTTCCTGCGCCTTGCGCCAGACGCTCCGGAACGATCCGCTGTGCTGGCGATCATGCGGACGCTGAAGTAGCTAGAAGATATGCCCGAAGCCGAAGTACCAACGCGGTTTGGTGCCTCGGCTTTCGGACAGCGCCGTGCGCGGGAAACCGACATCGACGCGGATTAGTCCCACCGGCGTATCAAACCTCACGCCCACGCCATACCCAATCTTCAGATCGCTCCAGCGGAATTGCTCGTCCTTCGAGAAAATCTCTCCGGCATCGATGAATGACACCGCGTGCGCCCAGCGATAGACCGGGAAGCGCGCTTCCTGGTTCAGAACGATCAGCCGGTTCCCGCCTACGGGAATGCCCCTCACCACCTGGCCGAGGCTGTCTTCGGCGTAGCCGCGGACGGTGGTTGCGCCGCCGGCGCGGAAGCGATCGCTCGACAACAGATCGTCGCGGCCAAAC
>DASVFC010000228.1:0-7532 GCA_036380235.1 Vicinamibacterales bacterium | reverse complement strand
GACGGATTGAAAATGTGCACGCGTTTGCCGTCGCGGTTCCACCGCACGAACGCCTTGCCCGCGAAGCCGAGCGCGATCAGGACGAACTGCCAGTAGAACCAATCGTCCTTGAACCACAGAAACAGGTTCGTGCTGAAGACGATCGGAAACGGGCCAAACCCGATCTGGTAGTCCTCCTTGCGGGACCACGCCAACAGGATGTCGAACGCGTAGGCGAACAGCAGCTGCCCGAAAAGCAGCGGCATGAAGTCATAAACCGGAGGCCAGTACCAGCCCCAGTAGGCATAGACGGTGGCATGGCAGAAGCTCTGGACCCAATGCTGCTTCCGGGGTGGGACCTTGACGATGCGGAACGGGCCGCCTTCGCGCCCGGCATTCCGAGCGGGCCAGCGCACAAACAGCAACAAAACCTGCCAGATCAGCAGCGCGGCACCCGCGCCCCAGAACGACCAGGTGACAATCGGAGACACTTGCAGGCGCGGCAGCGCGGTCATCGCCAGCAGCGCCACGGTGAAGGCGAAAGGGACGGCGAAAGAAGAGATCATAAAGCGTTGACAATTATGGCCTGACAGCTAGATCCTTGTGCCGCCATGGCCAACGTTTCCCGTACTTTGATCCGCACCGCCCTCATTGGCGGCGCGGTCGTCGCACTTACACTCGGCATTGCCTACATTCCGGGCGTCGCGCAACAGGGCACCTATGAATGGCCGCTGATCACCGGCGGTAATTCCGCAACCCGATACGCACCAATCGATCAGATCAACGCGAGCAACTTCAACAACCTGAAGGTCGCGTGGGAATGGCGCGGCGAAGTGCCGCCGGGCGTCGAGCTCGGCGACATCAACGCGCGCGGCTTGCCGATTTACGTCGACAACCTGCTCTACACCACGTCCGGCCCGCGCCGCACGGTGGTGGCGCTCGATCCCGTGACCGGCAAGACGGTGTGGACGTTCCAGGAACCCGAGACGCCGCGTCACGCCTACTCGATGCGGTCGAATCACGGCAAGGGCGTGGCTTACACGCGCATCAACGGCCGTGGCGTGATCCTCGTGACCACCCCGGGCTTCTTCCTGCACGCGCTCGACGCGAAGACCGGCCAACCGATCGAGAACTGGGGAACCACGGTCGAGGTACGCGGCTTCCCGAAGTCGGGCTCGGTCGACATGCTGAAGGATCTGATCTCCGACTGGCAGCCCTGGCTGGACGCCAAGTTGCCCTACGATCCGGCCAACGGCCTGCCGCTGTCGCTCGGTTACATCACCACCTCATCGCCGCCGATCGTTGTCAACGACGTGCTGGTGATCGGCAACTCGGCCGAACAGGGCTACAACCAGACGCGCATCGAGAACGTGCCCGGAGACATCCTCGGCTATGACGTGCGCACCGGCAAGTTCCTCTGGAAGTTCCACGTGATTCCGCGTCCGGGTGAGTTCGGCCACGACACGTGGGAGAACGACGCCTGGAAATGGACCGGCGACGTGTCGTCGTGGGCGCCGATGGCGGCAGACCCGCAGCGCGGCCTCGTTTACGTGCCCACCAACGGCGCCACCATCGATTACTACGGCGGCTTCCGGCCCGGCCACAACCTGTTCAGCACGAGCGTAATCGCGCTCGACGTGAAGACCGGCAAGCGTGTGTGGCACCAGCAGCTGGTGCATCACGACATCTGGAACTACGACACGCCGACGGCACCGGTGCTGATGGACGTGAACGTTCAAGGCAAGGGAAAAATCCCCGGCCTGTTCCAGGTAACGAAGCAGTCGTGGGTCTACTCATATAACCGTCACACCGGCGAGCCGATCTGGCCGATCGTCGAGCGTCCGGCGCCGCAGTCGCTGGTGCCTGGCGAGAAACTGCCTGCCACGCAGCCGCACGTCACCAAGCCCGCACCGTTCGACCTTCAGGGCCGCACCGAGGACCACCTGATCGACTACACGCCGGAGATCAAGAAGCTGGCGCTCGCCCGCGCCAAGGAACTTGACCTGCTGGCACCGCTGTTCGCCCCGCCGACGCACCGTGGCAACAAGGAGGGCAAGGGCCCCGCGAACATCTGCCCGGGCGGCGCAGGCGGCGCGAACATCACCGGCCCGCCGGCGGCGGATCCAACCACGGGCGTGCTCTTCATCACCACGTTCAGCGGCTGCTCACCAACGCTGCTGGCGCCGGCGAAAGAGCGCGACAACGACAAGATGACCGGCAAGACCCTCGCCGACTGGATCACCTCGCGCGGCGAGAAGACGGCGCCAGCGGTTCGTGCGAACGATCCGCTCGCCGGCATCCCGGACGTTTTCAAGGGCCCGATCGGCCGCCTCGTGGCGATCGACATGAACAGCGGCGAGCACGTGTGGATGACGCCGCATGGAGACTCACCGACGACGCAGCAGGAGGCGTTCCGCGCCAACCCGCTGTTGAAGGACGTGAAGAACCTCGACACCAACTGGGGCCGCCGCGGCCATGCCGCGCTCGCCGCCACGTCAACGCTGCTTTTCGCGACCGGACAGACGGCGGACAACGCGCCGAAGCTGTTCGCGATCGACAAGAAGACCGGCAAGCGCGTGGGCGCCGTCGCCACGCCGCGCCTGGGCCAGTACGGCCTGATGACCTACATGCACCAGGGCAAGCAGTACGTCGTGATGCCGGTGAATGGCGGTTACACGGCGTTGGCGCTGCCGTAAACAGGCCATCAGGCCATCAGGCCATCAGGCCAACAGGCCAACAGGCCAACAGGCCAACAGGCCAACAGGAAAGGCTGAATCCAGAAATGGGTTCAGCCTTTTTTCTTTTCGTAGGGTGGTTCCTTAGAAAACGACCCTGAGCGCGGCTGCTGGTCGTAACGTCCATCGCGGATGGCGATACTTCCATCGCTCCGCATCGTCGCGGCACTCGGTACCGCCGGAGGAAAGGACCACGCAGTCCTGCCCGGTGGGCACGTTCGTGAATGCGAAGCGGAGACCCGGAGTGAACGCCAGCCGACGGCCGCCGATGCGAAAATCCACGCCGAACATGACGCCCTGAACCCAGTCGATCGGGTAGTAGCCGCTGTAACGGTTTTCCGTGCCGAACGCACTTCCGTATGTGTTCTCGTAGGTTCCCTGGTCACCGACCAGCACCAGCCCGACGATGGGTTCGACGCCGAATGTGGACCGAAGATCGAAGTGCCTCTTCAATCCGACCGACAGAAACCAATCGCGCCGCGTTGCTGATTGCCCGGTGTAGTGGCGGCCATCGTGATTGGACGTCATCGTGCCGGTCCGCGACAGTTCGCCCTCGAGAGAAAACCCTGCGGGCAGAAAGACGCCGCCACCCGCAAGCCATCCCACGGTGATGCCGCCGGGCGCGGGGAATGGCGGCGCCGAAGCCGGATCAACCGCGGCTTGATAGGGAAAGGACACGCCGGCGGTTGTATAGAAATCGCCGGCGGACTGCTGTGCATGTGTCGAGTCAGCCCAGGCAAGCACGATCATGGCGCACGCCAGGCAACGCATGGATCAGAATCTGAATCCCGCGCTGACAGTAAACCTCAGCGCGTGACCGAAGAAATCTTCGTCGACGACTTCGCGGTTGGCCCTGAACGTCGGCCCCGGATATTTCAGGACGCGATCGGCGACGTCGACGCGAATGAAAGCGCGATCGGTTGCGTCAATCTCCACTCCCCCACCAATCTCGAACGCCGTCATCGTCTGGCCCGCGGCCATGAGGCAATTGAGCGGCGGCGGATAGATCAAAATGCAGGCGAAGGGCTCGGAGGCTTCGGAGGAATCGAGGAATCCCGCGGCGCCTTTCACAAAGGGCCGAAAGCGATTGATGCGGGGACCGACCGTGATGCCGAACAAACCTTCAAACCGGTTGCTGCTGAAAGCGACGGTGTCCCCGGGAAAATCGGATGGGTACCACGTCAGGTCGGCGTCGACGCCGATCAACGTGGACGGCTTCCAGGTCACCCGGCCGCCGAAGCCGACGTCATTACCTTCGAATTCACTCCACTGAGAAAGCGCGACGTGGACGCCGGCTTCGAACGATTGAGCGTGGGCATGAGAAGCGACAAGCAGGAAGAGCAGAGGCAGCGCTATACGAGGCATGCCTCCACGTTTAGCACGAAACACCAAGGACGAAACACGAAGGACACGAAGGACACGAAGGACACGAAGGACACGAAGGAATCTTTTGCAAAAGCTTGTGCTGCTAAGCAGCAGTGGCCTTTAGAAAAGTATCCTTCGTGTCCTTCGTGTCAGGTAACCGCGTCGCGTGTCAGAATTTGATGCCGCCGCCGAACGAGAGGCGTGATCGCGCGCCCCAGAAGTTGTCCTGGCGCGACTCGCCGTCGGCGTCGATGGCCGGGCCCGGATAGTTCAGCAAGCGGCTACCGATGTCGACGCGCACGAAACCGTTCCCGCCGACGTCGAACTGCAACCCGCCGCCGATTTCGAATGCCGGCAACGTCTGCCCTTCAGTCATCACGCACAGGATCGGTGGAGGAAAGATTGCCGGGCACACAATCGGTTCCGGCGCGCCGGAGCTTTGCAGGAATCCGTACGCGGTCTTCAGGAACGGACGAAGTCCGCCGAGTTGCGGCCCGAGCGTGACGCCGAACAGCCCCTCGAAGCGGCTGCCGCTGAACTCGATTTCGTCTGGAAAATCCCCAGGATACCAGGCGAAATCGGCGTCGAAGCCGATGAAGCGCAGCGGCTTGACGGTAAAGCGGCCGCCGATGCCGTAATCGGTGCCCTCGAACTCACTCCACTGTGCCGTGGTGATGTTGAAGCCGGCTTCGAACAATTGCGCCGAAGCCGGCGATGCCAGGAGCACGAATGCCAGGAACGCGGCCGACAGTTTCAATCTCATACCGTCAGATTACCGGCCGCACCGGCAGCCCGACATGCAAAATCGGACGACGCCTAGGCGCGGGCCGCGGTGCGGCGGCGCATCTCGCCGAACTTGCGCACAGCGCGATCGAAACGGTCCTGCAGCGGCTTGCGGTCTTCGGGCCGCAGCGGCCCGAGCCGGGCCCACGCCGCCTGCGCGCTGCGCACTTCCTGCTCGGCGGCGCGCTGACGCGCATCTTCGGCCTGGCGCGCCGCACCGGCGCCCATGGTGTTGGCGGCGAGCGCCTCGCGCCACTGGCGCGCGAGCAGTTCGGCCGGCGATAGGTTTTTGGCCGGTTCAGCGGCTTCGGTCGGGAGCAGCTTCTCCACCTTGGTGATCAGCTTCTCCATCTTGACCTTGGTCTGCTCGGGGTCGAGGTCGGTGCCTTTGAACGCATCGGGCCACCGCGTCACCAGCGAATACAACGCCACGTTGACGCGATCGGCAAGCGGCGCCAGCGTATGGCGCGGTAACTCCGGCCCCTGCACCCAGCGGGCACGCGCGGCCTGCACCTTCGCATAGAGATCGTCCGGCTGCGCCGCATCCGCGGCATCGGCCGCCGGCACCAGGCCCTCGAGCTCGGCGACGGCCGTCTCGCGATCGGCCATCTTTCCCTGCAGCGCCACCTGGTCGCGATTCTTGAAGCGCTCGAAGAACAAGTCGCATGCGCCGCGGAACTCATTCCAGATCGCGTCGGACTTGCTCTTCTTGACCGGGCCGATCGTCTTCCAATCCGCCTGCAGCTTCTTGATGCGCGCGGCGGCCTGCTCCCATTCGGTGGATTCAGACAGCTGCTTCGCCTCGGCCACCAGCGCTTCCTTGCGCTTGAGGTTTTCGCTCCAGTCCTGCTTGCGCTGCTTGAGGTCCTCCTGGCGGCGCGTGAAGAACCGATCGCACGCGGCGCGGAACCGCTCCCACACCGCCTTCTCGTTGCCGCGCGTCACCGGCCCGATGGCCTTCCACTCGGCCTGCAGCTGCTTCATGGCCTCGGCGGTCTTCACCCAATCGGTGGAATCGGCCATCGATTCGGCGCGGGCGCACAAGACTTCTTTCTTCTTCAGGTTGTCGACGCGCTCCGTGGCCTGCTGCGCAAAGAAGTCTTTGCACTTGTCATAGACCTGTTCCTGCGCAGTCTTGAAACGCGTCCACAATGCCTCGGCCTGCGAGCGCGGCGCCGCGGCGACGGGCTTCCAGCGCTCCTGCAGCGTGCGCATTTCATTCGACGCCTTCTCGGGATCGGTTTCGGCGAGCGGGATCAACGCCTCCATCCTGGTGCAGAGCTCTTCCTGCACCTGGACGTTGGCCCATCGCTTCCACTCCTCAGCCTCACGCAATTCCTGGATGCGCGGCGTCAGCGAGGTGCGCACCGCCTGGAGCCGGACCATCAGGTCTTCGCGATCCTGCTTGGTCGGCAACGGTCCCATGGTGCCGACGGCGAGCTTCACCTCTTTCATCAGCTGATCGGTCTGCTTAAGCGTGAGCGCTTCGGCGGCGGCGCGGGTTTCGAATTTCTGCACCAGCGCCTGCAGGCGATGCAGGTTGTCGACCTGCTGCTGGCCCTTGGCATCGCGGAACGTCTGTTCGTGGGCTTCGAGTTTCTGCGCCGCCGCTTCGTAGCGGGTCTTCAGCTCGGTGTCGATCTCGACGTCACGGGCAATCGCCTGCCACTGCTTGCGCAGCGAATACCACTGGCTGCGCACGTCCTGGTAATTCTGATTTTCGGCGAGCGCTTCGATCTCCGGAACGAGTGCCGGCAGCCGTTCGGCGGACTGTTTGGCAAGGAGGCGGCGTTCATGACGCTTCTGGGCGGCGCGGCAGGCTTCGTTGAAACGGCGATCGAGATCGCCGGCCCACGCGTCGGGCATCGGCGCCATGCCCTCCCACGCGGCCCGCGCCTCATCCAGCTGCGTCGGGATGTCGTCGCCGCTCAAGCTCTCGACGCGGGCGCAAACGGCGGCGCGCTCGGCCTGCTCCTGCTCCACCGCGCGGCGCTGGCGCTCGGCATCGGCTCGCGCCGCTTCATCGGCAGTGAGGCGATCGCGCACGATCGCCGAGGCAGTTTCGAATTCGCTCTCGATGGCCGGCTGGATATCTGCGTCAGCGAGCAGCTCGACCCATGCCACGCGCGCGGCCGCATAGGACTCTCGCACCTGCGCCATATCCGGCACCGATGCCAACGCGTTCATCTGCGACACTAAGTCGCGAGCCCGCTGCTGATCGGTCTCTTTGAAAGCAGGGCCGGTTTCGACGGGCGCAGCCGCGGCGGCGGCCGTCTTGATCAGGGTACGCGCTTTCTTCTGCGCCGCCTTGGTGCGGGCTTTTTCGGCGATTGCACTCAACGTGTCGCCAGACGCATCCGACAACTTGTCGATTGCGGCGACGGCCGCATCAGCGTGTTCGCCGCGTAGTGCAACACCCTCGAGCTCGGCGCGATCGGTCAAGCGCTCCATTGCAACGAGGCGCGCGCTCGCCTCGGCGCCGTGGCGCGCGACGCTGCCGAGCAGACGCTCATCACGAATCGCGGCGATGGCGGCGCGGCGCACCTCTTCGGGTCCGGAAGCCTTGGCCACCGTCGCCAGCTCGCGCTCGCGGCCGAGCGACGCGAGCGCCGCCACCGCGGTCATGCCGGCGGCCGCGTCCTGCTTGCCGGCCTGCTCGATTAGCTGGCT
>DASVFC010000227.1:0-7523 GCA_036380235.1 Vicinamibacterales bacterium | reverse complement strand
TCCATGTTCAATCCCGGCCAAGGGCGCGGTCGAGTCGCGCTTCGGCCAGCCTGACGTTCGCAAGCGCGCGCGTGCGCGCCAGTTCCGACTCGAGCAGCGCCACCTGCGCCACCAGCACGTCGGTGCTGGTCGCGACGCCGGCGGCGAATCTATCCGTCACCACACGGCGGGCTTCGGCCGCGCTAGTTACCGCGTCAGACGTCGCCCTCACGATCGCGTGGCTGGAATTGAGGTCAAGTAACCGCTGCCGCACATCTGCCGACACGATGGTGTCGAGCTCCGCGAGCCGTTCACGAGTGGCCGTCACCACCGCGGCGGCCTCGGCCGCCTGCGCCTTGGCGCGGCCGAAATCGTAGAAGTTCCAGTTGGCATTGGCGCCGAGTTCCCACGTGCGATGCCAGAACGGCTGCCGCGGAAAGATGCGCGGGTTCGGCTTGGCATAATCCACCCCGCCGAATAGCGAAACGGTTGGCCGCGTTGCTTTTAACGCCGCCTGGTGGCGCGCCTCGGCCGCACCCGCTCGTTGCTCGAGCGCTCGCCGCTCGGGCCGGCTTTCCGTGGCGCGGACCACCATCTCGTCAATCGCCGCCGCAGCCGCCGGTGATGGTGCATCTGCGAGGCCTTCGCTCAACTCGATTACCGTCACAGGCGCCAGGCCGGTCAGCCGGCGTAAATCGATCAGCGTCGCCTCGCGGAGGTTGCCGGCCTCGATCATTTGCGCACGTTCGCGCGACCGCTGCGCTTCGAGGCTGGTCACCTCATTTGGCGGGATGAGACAGACGTTGAAGCGCTGGCGCGCGTCGTTCAATTGCGCCTCGACACGCGACGATGACTCCTCAATCACCCGCGCCGTTTCGCGTGCGGTGGCGGCCGCCCAATACGCGCGCACGATCTCCAGCCTGAGGTCCGCGCGTGCGGTGTCGATGTCTGCGCCGGCCGCAGAGGCTTCGGCGATCGCCGCGCGCTCCAGGGCATCGGTGCGCCCCGATGTATAGATCGGCCACTGGAAACCGACGCGGGTCGAAAAGTTATCGGGGATATCCGGGTAGACGACAACGCGCAGGCCGCTTGGCTGCGTGATGAAGAACTCCGCGACGTGGTTGGTGCGGCTATAGCCCGCCGCCGCGTTGAAAATTGGACGATCGGCCAGCCCCGCGGCGGTCACTGCCGCCTGCGCGCCCTGTTCGCGCGCGCGCAACTCGGCCAGCCGGTGACTGGTTTCCATGCCACGCGCGATGGCGTCGGCGACGGTCAACCGCACCACCGCGGGCGATTCTTGGGCCGCCGCCACGTCGGCAGTGAACAGGATGACGATGCTGGCGATGAGTGTTCGCGTCATGACCTCAGGAAATCCTGGCGATGAAGACGTCTTCGAGTGAAGGAACGATGTGACGGATGTGCGTTGGCATGATGGCGGCGTCGCCGGCTGCGCCGAGCAAACGCTGCTCGGCGATGGCTGGATCACGCTCCTCGATCCAGACGTGGAGGCGGTCGCCGAACACTTGCGCGCTCGCCACCGCGCTTTGCCCGCTGAGCCGGGCCACCGCGGCGCGCGGCTCTTCGACCATCACCTCGAACAACGTGCCCGGCAGCTGCGCGCGCAGGTGTTCCGGGCGATCGAGGGCCAGCACTTTGCCTTCGTGAAGCAGTGCAATGTGTGCGCACCGCTCGGCTTCGTCGAGATACGGCGTCGACATGACGATCGTGATTCCCGACGCGAGAAATTGCGACAGCAGCTTCCAGAACTCGCGGCGGGACACCGGATCGACACCTGTCGTTGGCTCATCGAGCACGATTACCTCCGGCTCGTGGATCAACGTGCACGCCAGCGCCAGCTTCTGCTTCATGCCGCCCGAGAGCTGATCGGCAAGCCGGGCGCGGAACGGCGTTAGCCGCGTCATCTCGAGGAGTTGCGTGCGACGCGTCTGATAGTTGCGGAGCCCGTGGATCTCGGCGAAGAACGCGATGTTCTCGTCGATGCTGAGATCGCCATACAACGAAAAGCGCTGCGACAGGTAGCCGATCGATGACGTCAGCGCGCGGTGCTGCTTGACCGGATCTTTCCCCAGCATGCGGATGGTGCCGCCGTCGGTATGCAGCAACCCGCACATCGCCCGGATCGCGGTGGTCTTGCCGGCACCGTCAGGACCAATGAGACCGAACATCTCCCCCCGTTCCACCGCGAATGAGATGTCGTTGAGCGCCGTGACCGTGCCGTACCGTTTGACGACGTTGGTAAATTCAATCGCGGACATTAAGGGCAATCTCCGCTTCGACAGGCATCCCTTGCTTCAGCACGCCGTCCTTGTTGTCGACGTTGATGCGAACGCGATAGACCAGTTTCGAACGCTCTTCCGCGGTCTGCACATTGCGCGGAGTGAATTCGGCCTTCGGCGAGATGTAACCAATCGAACCGTTGATCCCTGGTCCGCCGTCATCCGGCAAAACAGTTGCGGGCTGGCCAAGCTTGATCTGCGGCACCGATGGCTCGGGAACGAAAACGTCCGCCCACGCGCGGTCGAGATCGACCACGACCAGCGCCGGCGCTCGAGGGGCGAGTATTTCGCCAATTTCCGCGAGCTTTTGCGTGACGATGCCGCTGACGGGAGACTTCACGCTGGCATCGGCGATGCCTTTTTCCAGCGTCGCGATCTGCGCCTCGGCAGCGGCGAGCCGTGCCCGCGCCGCTTCGATTTCCTCGGCACGCGCGCCGGCGCGCAGTTTCGCGTGCGCTTCCTGCGCCGTCGTGACCCTGCTCTCCGACGAGGCCACACGATCCCTCGCCACGTCCCTTCGTGTCGCCGCATCATCGCGCTGCTTGCGCGAGCCTGAGTTGTTGGCAAGAAGCGTCTCGAAGCGCGACAGGTCCTGCTGGGCGGATTCCAGTTCCGCGCGCGCCGCCGAAAGCTCAGCACGTGCCGTTTCGATCTGCGATTGCGCCTGACGAATGTCTTCAACCCGGGCGCCGGCTTGCACCAGCCGCAACTGCGCGTCGGCGGCATCGCGCTCAGCCTTCGCGCGATCGATCGCCAGCTGCGTGTCGCGGCTGTCGAGGGTCAGCACGATCTGGCCGGCCTCGACTCGATCGCCCTCCTGCACGGTGAGCGTGAGGATTCGGCCGCCGACGTCGGGGGCGATGCGGGTTTCCGTCGCTTCGACGTGACCGGAAGCGCGCAGCCGATCGGTGGGGGCCTCCTCGGCACATGCGGCCGTGGCAGCGAGGGTGAGCACGATCAAACGTTTCATGGCATCAACATCCTTCGAGCGGTTTCCTGTCCGTGCGCGATCAAGTCGGCATGCGAGACCGCCGTCAGCATCGGCAGGTGCTGGCGGCCCGGCTGCGCCGCGACGCGCTCGCGCGCGGCATTGAGCACCAGCGGTCCGACCACCGTCGCGTAGGCGAGAATCGGGTTGATCTTCCGGAAGGCGCCGGTCCGCTCGCCCTCGGCGAGAATGCGGCCGAAGCCGGCGAACACGTCGCGGATGTAGCCGAGCGTCGGCAGGTCCAGGTGCGGAGCGCCTTCAGCCATCTCGCGAAGCATCAGCAGCGGAAACCAGGGACGCTGCTCGGCGTGGCGAACGAAGTTTTCGATGAACAGGTTGAGTTTCTGCTGCGGATCGGCATCGCTGGCGGCGATCTCGGCGACGCTGCCCGACACCGCGGTCAGCATGTCGGCCACCACCGCGCGGTAGACGGCGATCTTGTCGGTGAAGTGGTAGTAGATCATCGCCTTGTTGACGCCGGCGAGCGCGGCGATATCGTCGACGCTGACGCCGTCGAATCCCCGTGCCGAGAAGAGCGTCGCGCCGGCGTTGAACACGGCTTCCCGGGTCGATACCGTCGGTGGTTGCTTGCGAGCGGGCGGCATGGGTAATTAACTAACTAGTTAGTTATCACCCTCAACGCACGAAAGTCAACACCACGGTCGAGTTTCAGCCAGTCGTCCTGTCCTAACCTCGGCGGCTCGCGACAATCTGATTCGCTAGACTTGAAACATATGGTCGTTGTTATCGCCGGCGGGTCGGGGTTCCTCGGCCGGGTGCTCGCCCGCGGCATGCGTAGCGACGGCCATCGCGTCATCACGCTGACCCGACAATCCGGCGTGCCCGATGCCATCACCTGGCACCCCGACGGCACGCCCGGCACCCTCGCGAGAGATCTCGAAGGCACTGATGTCGTCGTTAATCTCGCGGGCGAGAATCTCGCCGGCGGCCGCTGGTCTGAGACTCGCAAGCAGGCGCTGGTGACCAGCCGCGTGCTACCGACGCGAACACTGGCGAGCGCGATCAATGCATGCACCACGCCGCCGCGCGTGTTCATCAGCGGTTCGGCTGTCGGATATTACGGCGCGCGCAGCGATGAGCCAGTCACCGAAGCCACGCCGCCCGGTACAGACTTTCTCGCGCGCATCTGCGTCGATTGGGAACAGGAAGCTGGTGCGGTAAACACCACGCGGACCCTCCTCGCGATCGTCCGAACGGGCATCGTGCTGTCGAAAGACGGCGGTGCGCTGCAGAAGATGCTGTTGCCGTTCAAGCTGGGGGTGGGCGCCACGTTGGGATCGGGCGAGCAGTACTTTCCGTGGATTCACGTCGACGACTGGGTGTCGATGGTGATGTGGATGATCCAGCATGACGGGGCGTCCGGTCCCTTCAACGCGGCCGCGCCGGAGCCGGTCACCAATCACACGTTCACGCGCACGCTGGGGCGCGTGTTAGGACGCCCGGCATTGTTGAAAGCCCCGGCATTTGCCATGCGCCTCGCCGCCGGTGAGATGGCAGACATGGTGCTGCACGGGCAACGCGTGATGCCCGCGCGCGCTGCGCAACTCGGCTTCCAGTTCACGCATCGAACGCTCGAGCCGGCTCTTAGAAGCCTGCAACTGTAGAGGACCTCATCGATGAAGAAGTTTGCCTTTGTGTTCATTCTGCTTGTCGTCGCTTCGCACACCCTGACCGCGCAGGCTTCAGAGGAAGCCAAGCGGATCTCGATTGCCGGCACCGTGCTCGACGAGATCATGTCGGCCTCCGATCAGGCCGTGCCTCGATCGATCATGGAAAAGGCGGAAGGCATCGCCGTCTTCCCGTCGCTGCTCCGCGGCGGCATCGTCATCGGCGGTCAACGCGGCCGCGGTATCCTCAGCGTCCGCGATAAGAAGACCGGTGGCTGGTCGTCGCCGGCATTCCTGACCATCACCGGCGGCAGCGTCGGGGCGCAGATTGGCGGGCAGGCCATCGACCTCGTGCTCGTGATCAACAACCAGCGCGGCCTCGAGCAGCTGGTGAAGAACCAGTTCAAGATCGGCGCGGATGCGGCTGTCGCCGCCGGACCGGTAGGCCGTGATGCCAGCGCCTCCACCGACATCCAGATGCGCGCGCAGATCCTCAGCTACTCGCGCGCGCGCGGATTGTTCGCCGGCGTGACGCTCAATGGATCGACGATTCGCCAGGATCGCGATGCCAACGAGCGGTTCTACGGCACCGCGTATCGGACGGGCCAGATTGTGTTCGATGGATTAGGCGGCGCGCCCGAGCCGGTCGCTGAATGGAAGGCGATCCTGACGAAGTACGGCAAGTAAGACACACGGAGGCGCTGAGGCGCGGAGAATATTCGAATACCAGTGCTGACAAGCGGCGTTGGTGCTCAGAGCGGAAGGAATAGCCTCGCGCTCGCCCACGGCGGCGGGGCGATCCGAGTCGGTGCATCGACTGTAAAATCGCAGCTACTGCTTGGCAGCACTTGTCTTTAGAAAAGAATTCGCCGCGCCTCCGAGCCTCCGTGTGTTTTACAGGATATTCGGCGCGCCGTTACGGTAATCCGCACCAAGCACCGTCACGGAATCTGCGCCCAGCCAGTTGTCGAGAATCTTTGCGTAGACGGAGCGGAAATCGGTTTCGAATCGCACGTCGCCGGCGCTGTTCTCGAGGGTCGGGTTCGCCGGATCCGTACTGAGCGTCGGCGCGGTGCCATACAACCCGCCGCGGACCATCCCACCCAGCACCATCATGTTGCCGCCGGCGCCGTGGTCGGTGCCCTGGCTGCCGTTCTCGGTGATGCGGCGCCCGAACTCGGTGTAGATCAGGATCAAGGTGTTGTTCAACAAGCCCTGCGACTGCAGGTCGTCGTGGAATGCTTTCAAGCCGCCATCGAGCACGCCCATGAGATTCCCGTAGGCCCCGTTCGCCTGGTTGACGCCCTGTGATGCGTGCGTGTCGTAGCCGCCGGTCTGCACCCAGAACACCTTGGTACCGATCTGCTTGTTCATCGCGCCGGCCACCGCGGTGAGCGCCTGGCCGAAGCCGTTGTTCGGATACGCGTTCGCCGGGCGATACGTGGCCACCGTGGCGACGCGGTCGAGCGTCGCCATCGCCGCTTGCGTAGTCGAATTCACGAATGCGAGGTGCGGGCGATCGACGGGCAGGTGCGATGAGATCCGCGTCTGCGCCGTCCGTTCGAAGCCGGCTTCGGCGCCGCTGTTGGGGCTCGAGAATGAATACGCGGCCGGGCTCGTGATCGCCGGGACGCCGACGCGATTGGCAATCAGCGGCCGCGGCGTTTCACGCTGCGTGTTCCAGGCGACCAGGGGATCGGGATTGCTGATGGTGTCGAGATAGCGGCCGAGCCAGCCGGTACCTGACGTGTTCTGCGTGCTGGCCGTGCCCCAGATGTCGAATCCGGTGAAGTGCGAGCGGCTTTGATTTGCGTAGCCGGTGCGCTGCACGATCGCGAGACGGCCGGAATCGAAGATCGATTTCAGACCGGTCAACCTCGGGTGCAGGCCAAGCTCGATGCCCGATGCGTCGCGGCCGATCTGCAGCACATTCGCCGCCGGCACGGCGAGCGTCGGCCGGCGGCTGTAGTAGAACGAATCACGATACGGAATCACGGTGCTGAGCGAATCATTGCCGCCGCCCAGGTAAACCACCACGAGGTTGCGTGACGGCACACCTTGCGCGAACGCGATGTCGCAGAGCGCTTGCGGGGCCGCGAAACCAAAGGTGAACGCGGTGACGCCGCCCTTGACGAATTGTCGTCTGGTGAATGTCATGGCGGCCCTCTAGTTGAACTGATACTCGCCGGATCCCACGATCAATCGCGCGAGGCCGGGAATGCGAGTCTGCAGTTGCGCATCTGTGCCCGTCCAGCCATTGCCCGATCGCAGATACTCGAGCATCGCAGTCGATGCCGACGAGTGGAACGGGATTGCCTGGAAGCGGCCGGTCATGTACTCGAGGACGCGATCGGGTGATTGCCGGTACGCCGCCGCATCGCGGGCGAGATTGAATCGCTGGTTCTGCGCCAGCGCCGAAGCAAAGTTCATCCGCTGCAGCATGGAGGAGGTCGAGAACCACCCCGGTCCAACCTCCCAGCCGTTCACATCCGGCGGCTCGTACAAATTCTGGCCCATGTTGCTCAGCGGCGTGATGGCGCTGTTTACAGAGAAGCCGGCCCAACCGGTTTCCTTGATCGCGCGCACGACGAATTCGACCGGCCACGAGTAACGCTTGAAGAAGTTGCCCGG
>DASVFC010000226.1:0-3236 GCA_036380235.1 Vicinamibacterales bacterium | reverse complement strand
GGGTCGCGCGTGATGACTCGATACTCCCCGCCAGCCTTCTGTCCCGGCTGCAGGGTCGCCGGATACCAGACTTCCAGGGTCAACGTGCGGTCGTACCGCGCGACCGGTCCGCCGTCCTTCGTGTTCAAAATGTCCGGCCGGTTGCGGTCGGTGACCTGGATGGTGCGGACACCAATCGCGTGCGGCCCATGCGCCGCCAGTTCCGGCGCCGAGGGCGAAATCGTATCGATGCGGTTGTTCTGAGCAGACACGGTGATCGCCGCCGCAACGACAGCAGCGATCGCGAGCACACTGCGCATGGACCCTCCGGTGCCGTTGATTGTGGATCAACTTCGCCTTACGATGCCCGTACCATGACGTCACGCCTCGTTCTGTCGGCCTCGTTCGCGGTGTTCCTGTCGGCGGCCGCCGCGTTCGCGCAGGCACCGGTACCGGCGACGGCTATCGACGCGGTCTTCAACAAGTGGAATACCTCCACTCCCGGTTGCGCCGTCGGCGTCGCCGTCAAAGGCACGCCGGTGCTGATGAAGGCTTACGGCATGGCCGACCTCGAGCACGACGTGGCCAACACGCCAGAGACGGTCTTCGAGTCGGGATCGGTCGCCAAGCAGTTCACCGCGATGGCGATCATGTTGCTGGCCGAGGATGGGCGGCTGTCGCTCGACGACGAGGTGCGGAAGCACGTGCCGGAGCTACCCGACTACGGCGTGTCACTCACGATTCGCCACATGCTGACCCACACCAGCGGCCTCCGCGATTGGGGCAGCATCGCCAGCATTGCCGGCGCGCCGCGAACCGCGCGCGAATACACGCACGCACACGTGCTCGATATCGTGTCGCGCCAGAAGTCGCTCAACTTCCCGCCCGGTACGCAATGGTCCTACAGCAATACCGGCTTCAACCTCGCCGCCATCATCGTCGATCGCCTGAGCGGGATGTCGTTTTCGGAATTCTCGCGACAACGGATCTTCGAGCCGCTCGGCATGACCAGGACGATGTGGCGCGACAACCATCGCCGCATCGTCAAGGACCGCGCGATTGCCTACTCGAAGGTTGCGACCGGCTACGAGATCGAGATGCCGTTCGAGAACGTGCACGGCAACGGCGGCCTGCTGACGACGGTTGGCGACTTGCTCAAGTGGAACGAAAACTTCGTGACGCCGAAGGTCGGCAGCGCGAAAACACTCGCGGCGATGACCACGGCCGGCACTTACAGCGATGGCCGCCGTCTTGATTACGGATTGGGTCTGTATGTGCGGCCGCTCAACGGGGTGGCCAACGTCTATCACAGCGGCTCGACGGCTGGGTACCGTGCCCACGTCAACAGATTCCCGCAGCACCAGCTGTCAGTAGCGGTGCTTTGCAACGGCAGCGACGGCGCGGCCACCGACGCGGCGAACGACGTATCCCGGGAATACTTGTCACTCACCGAGACGATCACCATGACCGGCAGCACGAACCACGACCTGCCGCCGACATTGCCCGCCGCCGCATTGCGGGAGTTCGCGGGCGATTATTGGAGCGACGAAGCCGAGGTTCGATTGACCGCCGCAGTTGACCGCGACCGCCTGGTCCTGCGCCGTCGCCCCGGCACGGTGATCGAGCTGACGCCTGTCGCACACGACGCCTTCCGCGGCTCGATCGGGACCGTCACGTTCCGCCGCGATGCGGCGGGCAAGGTCGTTGCGTTGAGCATCAAACAAGACCGCGTCTGGGACCTGCGATTCGCGCGGCAATAGTGATCTTGCCTGACGCGCACTCAACCGCCGCGTCGAGATCGCGCGCCAGGGCTGCGCGCGCTAGAATGCCGCCGGATGCGCTATCCGGCGATCGTCGCCATCGTCGCCACGAGCCTCGCCACATGCGCGCGTGAAGACGCGCCGGCACCCTCGCCCGCATTGATCGGCTTCACGTCCGACGGCACGATCGAGCAACGGCGGATCGAGCAGCGCTTCAAAGATGGCGTCACTCCACAATCGATCTCCGACCTGCATCGGCCGCTGGTGCAGCGGCCGCATCCTGCGGGCAGCCAGGCAACCGCGGCCCTCGTGAAACATCTGGAGCGCACCTTGACGGACTTCGGTCTCGACGTGAAGGTGCACGAATACCACGCGCATTTATCGCGTCCCGTTTCGGTCCGTATCACTCAGATCGGTCCGACCAGACGCGACATTCGCATCGACGAGCCGCCGATCGCCGCCGACCCGACGTCATCGCATCCCGAGCTTGGCGGCGGTTACATCGCCTACTCCGCCTCGGGCAACGCCACCGGCGAACTCGTCGAGGTCGGCTACGGCTTACCCGCGGACTACGAAGCGTTGAAGACAAAGGGAATCAGCACGAGCGGCAAGATCGCGCTGGCGCGCTACGGCAAGAGCCATCGCGCGGTGAAGGTGCATACCGCACAGCAAGAAGGCGCGAGAGCGCTCATCCTCTACTCGAATCCGGAAGATGACGGGCCGCAGAAGGGACCGGCGTGGCCCGACGGTTACTGGCGCGGCGGCGACATGTTGCAGCGCGGCAACGCGAAGCTCAGCTGGTTCTGGCACGGCGATCCGTTGACGCCAGGCGTGGCCGCCAAGCCCCAAGTCGATCGCGTGCCGCCCAACCGGGCGCCGACGCTGCCGAGGATTCCGGTGGTGGTGATCTCCGCGAACGAAGCCGCGCGTTTGCGAACCACCGCAAACCCTCGCGTGTCCGTGCGAGTCGAAATGGATGACGGCCTCCGTCCCGTCTACAACGTCGTCGCGTCGCTGCCCGGCCGCGATTACCCCAATCGCCGGATCATGCTCGGCACCCATCACGACGCGTGGACGTTCGGGGGTGTCGATCCCGGCACCGGCATGGCGGCGCTGCTCGAAGTCGCGAAGGGCGTTGGCGCCATGGCGAAAAGCGGGTGGCGGCCCTCACGCTCCATCGACGTCGCGTTCTGGGACGCCGAAGAATTCGGCTTAATCGGATCGACCGAGTACGCCGAGGAGTTCCGCGCGCTGCTGCAGGAGCAGCTAATCCTCTACGTCAACACCGACATGTACATGAAGGGACGCTTCGATGCAGGCGGCGTCCCATCGCTGCGCGACTTCGTCACCGAAGTGGTGGGCGAGCGGTCGATTCCATGGAAGTCACTGGGCAGCGGCGCCGACTTCGTGCCGTTCCAGGATCATCTCGGGGTGCCGTCCCTCTCGGTCGAGTACATCGGCGCGAACGGTTACGGTTTTGGCACCTATCACTCGAAT
>DASVFC010000225.1:0-2648 GCA_036380235.1 Vicinamibacterales bacterium | reverse complement strand
ACTTCGCGATTACGCCGGCTTCGTCCCGGATCGCGCGCCGCAACCGATCTTCCTGCACCACGCGCGTGCCGCTGACGCATTGCGCGAGATCCTTATCCGGGCTGCAGACGCGCACCTGCGTCACCCGCGCATCCGCCGCCGCATACACCGCCGCCGCGGCCAGCGCATCGTCGGCCTCGTACTCGACCATCGGCCACACCTTGACGCCAAAGGCCTGCAGCGCCTCTTCCAGCAGCGGGAACTGCGACAGCAGCGCCGGATCGATGCCGGCGCCGGTCTTATAGCCGGGCCATAAATCATTGCGAAATGATTCGATGACGTGGTCCGTCGCGACGCCGATGTGGGTGGCTTCGCCGCGGTTCAGCATGCCGCGGATGGAATTGACCACGCCGCGCACCGCGCCAATTTCCACGCCCTGCCGATCCTTGGCGGGCGGCACCGCGTAAAAGTGACGAAACAGCTCATACGTTCCGTCGATCAGATGCACAATCACGTGAAAGGGAACCTGCTTCCATTTAACAATCTCTTACGCATTTCGTAAAATGCGGCGGCCGATGCCATCAGTACGCTTTACACGCAATATTCAGCGACACGTAGAATGCCCGACGCGAGACGTGGATGGCGCCACGCTCGGCGAGGTGTTGCACGCGTATTTCGCGACCAACGAGCGGGCCCGCGGTTACGTCCTTGATGACGAAGGCAAGCTGCGCCGGCACATGGCGGCGTTCATCGACGGCCGGCAGATCGACGATCGCAACACGCTCTCCGACGTCGTGCCCGAAGGCGCCGTGGTCGACATCGTTCAATCGTTATCGGGAGGATGAATCAATGGCGCGCTGTCACGTCAGTACGCGCAAGGGCCTGTTCACACTCGAGCGCGGCGCCAGCGGCTGGGCGATCGCGCGCGCCAGCTTCGTCGGCGACAACGTCACCCTCGCGATGCACGACCGCCGCAACGGCGATCTGTTCGCTGCGCTCAATCACGGCCATTTCGGCGTCAAGCTGCATCGATCCCGCGACGGCGGCGCGACGTGGGCCGAAGTTGCGGCGCCGAAATATCCGGACAAGCCGGAAGGATACAAGCCGCAAACACCGGTCGAAGGCGTACCGGTCGAGTGGTCGCTGAAGTTGATCTGGGCGCTCGAATCCGGCGGTGCCGACGAACCCGGCGTCATCTGGTGCGGCACGTTGCCTGGCGGCTTGTTTCGATCCGACGACTCGGGCGAGAGCTGGTCGCTGAACCGGCCGCTCTGGGACGATCCGCGCCGCGAGCAATGGTTTGGCGGCGGCGCCGAGCAACCGGGCATCCATTCAATCTGCGTCGATCCGCGCGATGCCACGCACGTGAAGATCGGCGTGTCGTGCGGTGGAGTATGGACGACGAGAGACGGCGGCGGCACATGGGAACTGACGGCGAACGGCATGCGCGCGGCTTACATGCCGCCCGACAAGCAGCACGAGCCGAACGTGCAGGATCCGCACATGATGGCGCAGTGCCGGAGTACTCCCGAAGTGCTATGGGTGCAGCATCACAACGGCATCTTCAAGTCGGAAGACGGCGCCGCGACGTGGCGCGAGATTTCCGACGTCAAGCCGTCGACCTTCGGCTTCGCGGTCGCCGTGCATCCCGATAATCCCGACGTCGCGTGGTTCGTGCCCGGCACGAGCGACGAGAAGCGGTGCCCGACCGACGGCCGCGTCGTGGTCACTCGTACGCGCGACGGCGGCAGGACGTTTGACACCATCACTCGCGGACTGCCGCAGGAGCACGCCTACGACCTCGTCTACCGTCATGCGCTCGACGTCGATGACGAGGGCAGGACGCTGATTTTCGGATCGACGACGGGGTCGTTGTGGGTCAGCGAAAACGCTGGCGACTCATGGCAGGCACTAACAACGCACCTGCCGCCCGTCTACGCGGTGAAGTTCGAGAAGGGGCACTAGTCGCGCAGCAACAGCGCCACACCGAGGACCAGCAACACGATTGCAACGATCCGGCGGAACCATGACTCGGGGATCCGCCGGAGGAGGCGGCCGCCAATCACAGTGCCGGCGATCGTCGCTATCGTTGCAACCGCGATCGGCATCACCAGCTGGCGCAACTCGCCGGAGTACGCCGCAAAGTAGACGGGCATCCGGGCGGCGTCCACCATCAAGCCGATTGCCGTCACGGTGGCTACGAACGTGTTCCTGTCCATCTGGAACCCGAGCAGCGCGGCCGAACGCAAACCACCTTGATTGCCGACGATGCCGCCGAGGAGGCCGGAGAGCGCGCCGGCAACCCACGCCAGTGCACCGCGAAAGACGATACGGCGCGAGAACCCCGTCAGCTCGCCGACGCCGACGAACAACAGCAGCACGGCAAGCAGTTGCAGTAGCGCCGGGCTGGAGAACACGGTATTGAGCAACGCGCCGCTGATTCCACCGATCGCACTGGCGACGCCGAAGCTCCACAGCACACGCCGATCGACGCGTCCCTCGAGCAGATAGAAACGCACGGCTGTGCCGATCAGGTGCGGTATCGAGATCGCCGCCACCGCGACGCGGGCGTCAATCCACAAGGACAGCAGCGGCGTGAAGATGCTGCCGATGCCGAAGCCGACGATTGCGGCAACGCCGCCGGCGAAAAATCCCGCTGCGGCAATCAG
>DASVFC010000224.1:0-3793 GCA_036380235.1 Vicinamibacterales bacterium | reverse complement strand
ATCGGCCGCAATTTGATACGCGATTTCGACGCCTTCCCGGGTCGCATTGCGAGCGCCGACGACGGCGACGGCCGTCTGGCCAAACAGCGAAAGATGGCCGCGCGTCCAAAGAGTTGCAGGAGGATTGGCGATTTCCCTCAGCAGCTGTGGAAAGGCTGGATCGTCGAGATAGATAACGTGCATGCCCGGATACCGGGCCCACTGTCCCTGACCGACGACGACGATACGGCCTGGCCCGCGAAATCGCAAGGGTTTCGCAGCCCGGGGATGGTCACGTATTTGCTTTAGTCATCCTCAGAATGTTCACTTGCCCCCTCTAGGGGACGGGAATATAGTGACCCAAAGCCCCATGCTTGCACGTCTTGTTGTCCTTGTCTTGATCGTGGCCGCGGCGTCGGCGACGCCTGCCTACGCGCAGCGCAAGCAAGCCAAGGAGCAGGTCGAATTCGGCATTCAGGTTGCGCAACGGGGGTTATGGAAAGAGGCGATCTATCGCTGGGAGCGCGCCACCCAGTTGGATCCGACGTACGCGGCGGCATTCAACAATCTCGCAGTCGCTTACGAGCACGAAGGGCTGTTACAGAAAGCGCGTGAAGCATATGAAAAAGCGCTCGCGCTCGAGCCCGAGAACGCGCTCGTGAGGCAGAACTACGATCTCTTCAAGGAAATCAATGACCGCGCGACTCAGAAAGACGGGCGCTAGTCTTTTCCTTGTGCTGGTGGCGGCGATCTCGGCGTGTACGAGTTACACCGAGATCCCGATCGAAACGCCGATTCAGCCCAAGCTGGATACCTCTGCGTTCCAGCGCATCTTCATTGCCGGCTTCATCGCCGGTGCCAACGAAGACGTCGACGCCAACATGGAAACGGTGCGCCTGCTTCGCAGCCAGCTGCGGAACAAGGGCATCATGCGCGTCATCGACGCCGACACGCTGCCGCTGATGGAAGTGGCAAAGCAGAACGGCGCCGAGCCGGCCAGCGAGCCCGTGCCCGACCAGCAGGCGACGCAACCGCCGCAGGAGCAAGACAAGCCGCCGGTGTTCAACGACGAGAAAGATCTCGAGCCGTATCAGCACCTGTTCGCGAACGTCGCCTACTGGAAGCGCATCGGCGAGGAATATCAGCAGCCGCTGATCGTCACCGGCGCCATCCTGTTTGCGCCGCAGCAGCGGTCGGGCTTCGTGCAGCGCGAGCAGGAAACGTACGACCCGTTCGGCCGCCGCGTCGTGGTACCGGTGCGCACTTACATGGAACGGAAAGGCTTCGTGCTCCGCCCGACGTTCATCTTCATCGATGGTCGGACGGGAGAAACCCTGCATACCGAGACGTTCAGGGAAGAGATTCTTTACAACGCGAACCAGCAGACGCCGGCTTTGTCGTCGTATTTCGAGCTGATGGACCGGCTGCTTCCCGCCTTCCTCAACACGCTCAGCGCGCAGAAGATCAAAGGAACCAGAACGCTGCTTAAATAGTTGACAGTCAAGCACTTGCCGTAGAGAAGTGGCGTAGCCGCTGGTCGGTGGCCGTGGCCACTCTCGCGGCCGTTCTGCCACTGCGAAGTGGCAACTACCGGCGACCCCGTGTTATCCTTACAAGTTCCTTAACCACGGAGATTTCCACGTGTTCGCAATCATTCAGGCCTCGGGCCGCCAGTTCCGCGTCGAAAAAGACGCCATCATCGCCGTCGACGGCCACAACGCCGGTGAAGCCGGTGGTGAAGTGTCGTTCGACCAGGTGCTGCTCGTCAGCAACGACAACGGTGATGTGACCCTCGGCGCGCCGTTCGTGCAGGGCGCCAAGGTGCTCGGTGTTGTCGGCGACCTGGACAAGGGCAAGAAAATCCGCGTCTTCAAGAAGAAGCGCCGCAAGCAGTATCGCCGGACCAAGGGTCACCGCAGTCTGCTGACACGCGTGCGCATTACCGACATCCAGGTGTAAGTGCGATGGCAACAAAAAAAGGTCAAGGGTCCTCTCGTAACGGCCGCGACAGTCACTCGCAGCGGCTCGGCGTCAAGCGCTTCGACGGCAACCTCGTCACCGGCGGCTCGATTCTCGTGCGCCAGCGCGGTCGCAAGTACCTGCCCGGCTTGAACGTCGGCCTCGGCAAGGACGACACGCTGTTTGCGAAGGTCACCGGCAAGGTGAAATTCGAAGACCACGGTCAGCGCGGCCGCTTCGTCTCCATTCACCCGGTCGAATAGGGATCCGGCTCCCGGATCCCGCCTCACGGCTCCCGGGCTATGCAGTTCGTCGACGAAGTCGACATCCACGTAGAAGCAGGACACGGCGGCAGCGGCTCACTCAGCTTCCGTCGTGAGAAGTTCGTTCCGCGTGGCGGTCCCGATGGCGGCAACGGCGGTCTCGGCGGCTCGGTCTACGCGGTCGCCGATCCACATCGCAACACTCTCGTCCACTTCCAGTTCAATCCCGACTACAAGGCGCAACGCGGCGGCAACGGCGCGGGTGCGTTGCGTACCGGCCGCAACGGCAAGGACCTGGAGATCCCGGTCCCGGTCGGCACGCTGATCTTTCGCAGGGATCCCGAAACCGGCGAGCGCGAGCAGTTCGCCGATCTCACGGAAGTCGGGCAACGGGTGCTGCTCGCCAAGGGCGGACGTGGCGGTCTCGGCAACGCGCACTTTGCCACCTCCACCAACCGCGCGCCACGCAAGGTACAGCCAGGCGAACCTGGCGAAGAATTCGATCTGCATCTCGAGCTCAAGCTGCTCGCCGACGTCGGTCTCGTGGGTTTTCCCAACGCCGGCAAGTCGACGTTCATCTCGGTGGTCTCGTCAGCCAGGCCAAAGATTGCCGACTATCCGTTCACGACCCTCGTGCCCAATCTTGGCGTCGTCGCGCTCAGCGGCAACCGCAGCTTCGTGGTTGCCGATGTTCCCGGTCTGATCGAAGGCGCACACGAAGGCCGCGGCCTCGGGCACCAGTTTCTGCGCCACATCGAACGCACCAAGGTGTTGATTCACCTGGTCGACGTGTCCGGCGCCTCTGGGCGCGAACCGGTCGAAGACTTCGAGACCATTCGCCGCGAGCTCGAGCTGCACAATCCGGACCTGATCGAGAAGCCGCAACTCGTCGCCGCCAACAAAATCGACGCGCTCGATGATCCGGCGAAGGTCACGGCGCTCGAGAAGCGCGCGAAGAAATTGAAGCTGAAATTCTTCCGCATCTCGGCGGTAACGGGTGAAGGCGTCAGCACGTTGATCGAAGCGGCATGGCCGATCATCGCCGACGCCCGGCGCCACGAGGCGGCGGCCATCGAGTTGCAGCGCCAGGAAGAGGAAGTCGAGCGCGAGGCCGCGTCGGATTACAATCCCGCGCTGGTGCCGCCGCTCCGAGAGAGCAAGAAAACGAAAACCAAGAGTAAAGGCACGAAGCAGAATCGATGACGCTGGGGATTCTCGGCGGCACCTTCGATCCCATTCATAACGGCCATCTCGCCGCTGCCGACGCCGCGCAGCAGGCGTTGAACCTCGACGCCATCACGCTGATTCCGTCTCACGTTCCGCCGCATCGGCGTGATCCTGTCGGCGCCACCAGCGAACAGCGCTACGCGATGGCGGCACTGGCCGCCGCCGATCGACCGGGGTGGAGCGCATCACGCATCGAAGTTGATCGCCAGGGGCCCTCGTACACATACGACACGCTGATCCAGCTGGGAGAACTGGTCAGCGTCGGGGCGCGGTTTTATTTCATTCTCGGCGCCGACGCGTTTGCAGAAATTGCCACCTGGTCACGTTATCCGGCCGTGCTGGACCTTGCGCATTTCGTGGTCGTC
>DASVFC010000223.1:0-5715 GCA_036380235.1 Vicinamibacterales bacterium | reverse complement strand
GAGGCGCTGGCACGCATCTTTCCCGGTTTCGCCGCCACAGGCTCGCTCGAGGTCGTCGGCTGATAGAATCGAGCCACATGGCCAGTCGCAAGTCCACGCAGACCAAGGCGAAGTGCGCGCTCTGCGGCGCCAAGGACGTGTCCGAGCCGCGCGGCGAGGAGCGTTATTGCCGCGACTGCTGGGAAAAGAAGATCGCCGTCGAGGAAATCGTCGCGCGCGAGTTCGCGCTGAAGCGCTACATCCGCGCGCATAGCGCCGAAAAATATCTCGTTTATCACTCCACACAAAAGCGCCCCATTGGCCAGATCATCGTGGTCGACGACGGCTACGATCTGTTCCTGACCATGACGATCTATCCCAACTTCGCGTGGGACGATGCTGCGTACCATCTCGAGGGTGATCCGGAGGGCCGCACATTCGCCGAGCTCCTGGTCGACGTCGTTGCCACCGAGGTAATCGAGCCGTGGGGCGGCGGCAAGTGGCATCTCGAAGTGTTCCGGTCGACGGCCGCCGAGCCGGAGGACTGGAACGGTGAGATGTAGCGGCGTTTTGCTCGTACGTTCGTAACCTGGTTTACGAAGTTGCTATAATCCTGCGCTTGGAGGGTTTTCGTATGAAATTGCATCAGCGGACTGTGGCCCTGGCTGCTGCCATCGGGTTCCTCGTGGCCCCGGCGGCGATCGCGCAAACGCCGGCGCCTGCCGCTCCGGCCGCACAAGCTCCGCGTAAGCTGATCTCGCCGGTACGCGGCGAGGCGACGGTCGAGTACACGCGCCCGAACACCACGCGCAAGGGCACCAACATCATCACCACCATGACGGTGAAGAACACGTCATCGGCGCCAATCGCCGGTTTCCGGATCGAGGAGAACTGGGCCGACAAGTCTGGCAACCTCGCCGGCGGCGACATTTATCGCCATCCCAAGCCGTTCATGCCCGGCGAAGTGATCAGCGTCACGCTGACTTCTCCGGCCAACCCGCGCATGGCGAGCAATAGCTTCAATTTCGTGCACGCCAACGGTACGGTGAAGCCGAAGAACGTCCCGAAGATTGACGTTCCAAAAACCGAGTAGCGCAAGATCAGAGTTCAAGAAGCCGGGGGGCAAGGAGAGATTCCTCGCCCCCGTTTTTTTTGCTATCCCGCCAATCGCCGCGCGAGGCTGCCGGCCACCGGTACTGGCCACGTTTCCCCCCGCCACGCCATTAACAGCAGGTACAGCCACAATACGACCGCAGACAGCCACAGCACGTAGCTGAGGGTCTGCACCAGTTGAAAGGTGGGGCCGGTGAGGATGAACGCGACCGCGCTGATACCGCCAGAGAACAACAGCGCCAGCGAGAAGGCGCCGAACACGACAATCGATTGCGCGGCGTGGAAACGCACGCCGGTGTGACGGCGTTCGGCAAAGAGGAACACGAGGCCGGTCACCCACCACCCGGCGTAGCACAGCACTGACGACAGTCGCGCATCAACCCCGGTGCTCGTCTCACTCACCGTGTGACCTTGCGAAAGGCGACAGTGCTGCCGGTCTTAGGAATCGACGCGATCAGCGCCGGCGAGGTCAGCACCTGCGCCTGCAGCAGACCCTGCTGGGGACGCAGTTCCGTCCACTCCACCGTCGAAGTGTCGCCTTCCGTCTTGACGCCGATGATCTCGATCTCGTAACCCGGAGTTGGCCGGCTGCCGAGGAAAATTGCCACCACGCGGCGCGTCGTAAAATCCACCTTCGGCAGCGGCTTATCGAAGGCATGAGACCGCCACAGCTTTTCCCACTCGGCCGGCGTGAACGCCACCGCCGTGCCCGGCTCGTCGACGTTGCTCATGCTGTTGCTGGCGATGATCTGGACGCCGCTGTTCTGCAACAGACTCACCGCGATCATCAACGCCAACAACACATTGCTCATTGGTTCTGCACCGCAGCAACCCGGAACACCGTCTCCTTGGCCACCGTGTTGCGGTCGCCGACTCGCGCGGTGGCTTCAACGCGCAGCACGTAAAGGCCCGGCGCCAGCTTGTTCAGCGGCACGCGCGTCTGGAATCCGTAACCACCCGCCGATCCTGCCAGCTCCGAACTGTCGTGCTCTTCTCGCGTTTCGAAAGCGGTCTGACCGCCTTCGGCTTTCACAGTCGCGACGATGTCGACCTTGTGCGGTGTCTTGATGTTGTCATACACCTCGGTGAAGAGAGCGAGCTCGTCGACTGCCGGGAACTCGCGATAGGTCGTCAGCGGCCCGGGCAGGAGCTTCTCCAGCGGATCCTTCGGCCGAATCGTCGGCGCCGCGCCGCTCAACGCCGAGGTCATGGCGATGTCACTCATCGTCAGCGGCTGCTTCGTGAACTCCGGGACTTCGAGGTCGTAGGTCACCATCCCGGCTTTGCGCGTGTTGCTCTCCTTGACCGCCACGCGCAGAAGGTAACGGCCCGGGGCAAGGTCGAGTGATTGGATGACGCGGAAGCCGCTGACCTGAACGCGCTTGGCGGTGTCGGGCTTCATGTTCAAGTTGACCGTATTGCGGTCCGTCGAGAAGCTCTTCCCCTTGTCATCAGTGGCAATGCTCAAGACTTCGAGATCGTTCTTGAACATGCCCTTCTCTTCGGTAAGCGGCAGCGATCCGCCGTGCACGAAGGTCGAGATCACGACCGACCCTTTTGCCGCCGGTCCCTTGAACACCGACGCGGTGACCGCCAACGGCAGGCCCGGCAGCGGCAACGGGCTTTCGAGCGCTTCCTTCAATTCCAGCGACGGACCGTCTTTCGAGGCCGCCTTGGTTTCCGGGGCGCGGCCGCGCGGCGCGACGTAACCTTTGCGAGCGCGCACGGTAAGGCCTGGCCGGCTCTTCAAGCGGACTTCGATCTTGCGGAAGCGGCCGTCACGGCGATCGTTCGACGAGTAATAGCCGAGCATGTAATACGAGCTGTTGTCGTCGACGATGCGCTGAAAGGCGGTGTCGAAGTCGTTGCGGTTGACCACCGCAAAGCCGCCGGTTTCGTCGCTGAGCGTGCGCAGGCTGTCTTGCCCCAGGCGCACCTCGTTAAACAGCGCCGACTGGTTGAGACCGAGGCTGGTGTCGTCCGGGAACGACTGCACTTCCGTGAGGTTGTCGAACGACGCGCCGAGGCCGCGCGGATCGACGCCGTAAACCGCGACGTTGGCGCGGGTCGCGGCGGCGATCATCTCGCGCGTCGCGTCGATCACGCTCGACGCCTCGGTGGCGCCGGTGTTGTTCACCGACATGAAGTCGTAGATGTTGTAGTCGATGCCCTCGCTGAACATGACGACTGCTTTGCGGCGCCCGCGCACGTTGCCGAGATAATTGGCGAGGTTCCGCATCGTATCCAGCGTGTTGCGGGCCTGGAAGCCGCGCTCCTTGTCGTCCATGTCCTGCGCCGGATCGCTTGCGAGGCCGGTGCCGGCGCGCTGGTTGTAGTCGTCGATTTTGTTGAGCGTGGACGAGCGCAGCTTGCGGCCCATGAACTTATCGACGGCTTGCAGCAAGAGGCGCTGGTTATTGGTGAAATCCTGGTTGGCGTCGGAGCGGCCACCGGTATGGATGACCGCCGCGAGATCATTGGCGCCGATATACCGCTCGATGAACTGCTTCGCCGCCGCCTTGGTGCGTTGAGAACGCAGCGCGGTGGTGTGCAGGTCGTCGAGCACGAGCAAGTAAATCCGGCCGTCGGCTCCCTGCAGGTTATTGCGAACATCGGGCTCGATCGGGCGCGAGGCAAACAGCGGCCGCTGGACCCGTTCGACCGGAATGTTCACCAGCGAGAACGCCGAAACTTTTTGCGGCCGGCCGTCTTCGAACACTTCGAAATCCTCGGGCTTCAGATCGCTGATGAACTTGCCCTGTTGATCGAGCACGCGCGCGTCGACCTCGACGTAGTTGACCTCGGCACGGAACGTCAGCGGCGGCTGTTGCGGCGCCGCCGGCTGACCCTGCCCCTGGCCAGACACCGGTACCATCGACGTGAGAACCGCAATAGCGCCAGCAATGAGAAATTGTCTTTTCATGGTCAATCACCAACTGCAAATCACCCAGGTCAGCGAGTCTGGAACCTGAATCACCAGATTCGCGAGCCTGATCACCAAATTATAGGACGCCCCAGCCCCGCCTCCGGTTCGCACCCCTCTCGTTATAATCAGGAGATATGCCTATCGATATCGGGGCCGTTCAGAGAGCGCTTCAGGCTGAAGGCATCGACGCCTGGCTGTTATATGACTTCCAGGGATCGAACCCGGTATCGTACAGGCTCGCCGGCATGGGCGGCGGCGGCCACCTTGCGACGCGGCGCTGGTTCTACCTGATTCCGCAGGCCGGCGAACCCCGCGCCCTGGTGCATGCAATCGAGCGCCACAATCTCGATCATCTCCCCGGTGAAAAGATCGTCTACGCCGGTCACACGCAACTGCACGGCGGGCTGGCGCGCTTGCTGAGCGGCGTCAAACGTGTCGCGATGGAGTATTCGCCGCAGTGCGCGATCCCATACGTCTCGCGCGTCGACGCCGGAACCATCGAACTGGTGCGTTCGGTCGGTGCCGACGTGGTGTCGTCGGGCGATCTGATTCAGCAGTTCGAGGCGCGCTGGAGCGACGCGGCCATCGCCACGCACCGCACCGCTGCCGAGAAGCTGTATCGCATCAAGGACAAGGCCTTCGAGGAAGTCTCGAGGCGGCTTCGCGACAAAATGGCGACGACGGAGTACGACATCCAGCAGAAGATGGTCGGCTGGTTCACTGAAGAAGGCCTGGTCGCTGAGTCGGCGCCGAACGTATCCGCGCAGGAAAACGCCGGCAACCCTCACTACCTGCCCACGGCGGCGGAGCATCGCCTCATTCGCGAAAACGAATTGGTGTTGCTCGACCTGTGGGGAAAGCTGCGCCAGCCCGGCGCCGTGTATGCCGATATCACGTGGATCGGGTTTACTGGTCCTACCGTGCCCGACAGGATGACTCAGGCCTTTGCGGCCATCTGCGGCGCGCGCGACGCGGCGGTCACAGCCGTCGAAGAGGCAGCCGCCGCCGGCCGCGAAATTCGCGGCTTCGAAGCCGATAAGGCCGCACGCCGGGTGTTGATTGAGGCGGGTTATGAAGACGCCATTCTTCACCGCACTGGTCACAGTCTTGGGGAAAACGTCCACGGCAACGGGGCGCACCTCGACGATTACGAAACGCACGACGAGCGGCGGTTGATGCCCGGCTCCGGGTTCACCATCGAACCTGGGCTGTATTTCAAGGATTTTGGCGTTCGAACCGAGATCAATATGGTCTGGACGGCGACCGGACCGGAAGTGACTGGCCCTCGTCAAAAGGCTATCCTGTCATTGTCCTAGCAACCGTCGGTGGAGGTCTTAATGTCGAGTCGCAAGACGACGCTGTTCTATTCGCTCCTGATCATGGTGGCCTCCCTGGCCGTCGGCATGGTCATCGCTTCACGCCTCGAGCTCACACCGGCCTCATCCGCGCAGACCACCGGCGCGCAACTGGCCATGCCGCCGATGAACAGCGCGCCGCTCAGCGGCCCCGTCGACGCCGGCACGTTCCGCAACATCGCGAAAGTGGTGTCGCCGGCGGTGGTCAACATCCGCAGCACCTCGCGGCAGCGCGCGCAGGAAATGACCGAATTCTTCGGCGGCGGCGGCGGCGACGATTTGCTCGAACGGTTCTTCGGCGGCGGCCAGGGCAACCGGCCGCGGCCACAGCCGCGTGAGCGC
>DASVFC010000222.1:0-6598 GCA_036380235.1 Vicinamibacterales bacterium | reverse complement strand
GCTGACGTTGGCGTGCCGAAGAAGGGCGACAGCTGGTTGCCGATGAAGGCGTTGTAGTTCGTGTGATTGAACGCGTTCTGCACGTTGACATACAGGTCGAGGCGATAGCGGGTGTTGGCACCTTCCATCACCATCATCTGCGGCCCGCCGTCGCCGCCGGGTCCGCCACCACCGACGCGCTGGGCCATCGCGCCGCCGGTCGGCGGCGGCAACGGCATGTTTGGCGGGCCGGAACGAACGCCGCCAAGGCCGATCGACTTGTTGAGGCGCACGTTTGCGGTCCATTGGCTCGCGCCGCGGCCGCTGTTGCGGTCGATGCCGGGCGCGCGATCGTTGAACACCGAATCACCATTGGTATCGAGGCCGGTAGTGATGTTATACGGCAGCGCCGACGACCCCTGAACGTTGAGGCCAAGTCGCACGCCGCTGGCAATCGGCGTGTTGACGTTGAAGAAGATGCGGTGCCGCACATCGTTGGCCGCGGGTCCCCAGTCGGTGTCTGGATTAATGCTGTCGGATGGCAGCACGGTCGGCGAGTCCGCGAAGTTGCGCGCGCGGGCGAGTTGATACATCACCATGCCGACCATGCGGCGCGGCATGTAGCGGGCGTTGAAAGACACCGTCAGCCGGTCGAGCGAGCGCCTGCCCGTCGACTGGATCTCGGTGATGTTGCCAAAGGCCGGGTCGGGACGCACGCCGTCCACCGGCGCGTTGACGTTGACCGACCGCAGCGTGTTGTAGCCGCGCGTCCACATGTAGTCGCTGCGGAAGTCGGCCCACGGCGCCAACGGTTTCTCGAAGCCGATCGACACCTGGTGAATGATCGGCTGGTCGATCGACGCCGCGCGGATGACGCTGGGTGGCAGGCTCGAGCCGCCGCCTTCGGTCACCGGGAACCCGGGATTCTGCACGATGCGATCGACCTGGCGCGTACCGTCGACGCGGATTGTCTGCTCATAGACGGCTGCGTCGTACCAGTCGTAGAAGATGCCGTAGCCACCGCGCACGGTGGCGGTTCTCGTCGCATTCCACGTAAAGGCGGCGCGCGGTGCAAAGTTCCAACGTGAGTCGACCTGCGTTTGCACCTCGTGGCGAAGACCGAGGCTCAACTGCAACGAGCGCGAGGCCCGGAAGTCATCCTGAATGAACCACCCGACCTTGGTCTGGGTGTAATCGACGACGGGATCGCCGGTGCGGATGGTGAAAGTGGTGGCGCGGCCGGCGTTGAAGTCATCCAGGCTGGCAAACGTATACGTGCCGAAAGCATTTGAGCGCTGATCGCTGTCCCACCAGCCGCTTTCGATCAATGCGCCGACGCGCATGGAGTGGCGCCGGCCCACCGTGAAGTCGAAGTTCTGCGCCAGCTCGATCTCGCGCGCGCTGCGATCGCCCATTTGTCCGGCGCCGCCGGCATTGAACGCATCGTTGACGCGCACGGTCGGCAGCGTCGACACGGGGAGCGTCGACAACGTCGAATCGATCACGGAAAAGCGGAACTCGCCGAACACCTTCTTGCCAATCACGTTGGTCGAGCGGACGCGGAAGA
The DNA here is from genome assembly GCA_036380235.1 of Vicinamibacterales bacterium. Taxonomy (GTDB): domain Bacteria; phylum Acidobacteriota; class Vicinamibacteria; order Vicinamibacterales; family UBA2999; genus 12-FULL-67-14b. Next base: position 5,052 of record DASVFC010000222.1, on the reverse strand, counting down.
TGTCCGTGCTGTTATGTGTCGCATACGCGCGCTCGGGCAGATCGAAATCACCGACGCCGAGGTTGCTGCGATCGTTCTGCCGCCGCGTGTACTCCGCCTGCAGCTGGCCGTTGGCGCCAATCTGCTGCTCGATACGGGCGTTGAAGTTCATCGCGTCGGTGGGCACCACCGCGAGCTCGTTGACTTGCTGCCCACTCGGTGCCTGCGCGACGATGGTGCGGGAGTCGTACGAGCTGTTGCCATCAAAGGCCACGGTCAGGCCGGTCTTGCCTTTCGCGATCGGTCCCTGGAAGTTGACCATGTAGCGGCGCATCTGCTCCGGGCCCTTCGCCGTGGCGAAGGCGTTGGTCGCGTTCAGCGACTCGTCGCGGAAGCCGAAGTTGGTGTGGCCACGCCAGCCGCCGAGCCCGGGCTTGGTGATCACTTCCACGCGCACCATGCCGGCTTCGTGGTACTCCGCCGAAAACGAGTTGGTGTGAAAGCGGATCTGCTGGATTTGATCCTTGGGCGGCAGCCGTCCGCCGCGGAAGCCGTTGACGAAGATCTGAGCGCCGGGGCCGGCCATCCGCATCAACTCTTCCGCCATCTCCTCGGGATCGTCGGGCAGAGAGTCGATCTGTTCCTGCGTCAACGTCTGCGTGAAGCCGTTGTCGCGGCGATTGACGGCGTCGGTCTCCTGCACTACGACCGCCTGCTCGATGGTCGCCAGCACCATGCGCAGCGTGGTGCGGTTCTCGCCGCGTCGGACGTTGAACGGCGTGGCGATCGGGCGAAAGCTTTCCGCCTGCGCCTTGACCTGGTAGGTGCCGGGCGTAAGGTTTTCGAACGTCGCGATGCCGCGCTCGTCGACAGCAGCGGTCTGCTCGACGCCGCGCACGTCAACCACCGTCACCTGCGCGATGATCAACGCCGCGTCGGTCTGGTCGAGCACCGTGACGCGAAGCGACGAGCCGATGCCGCTGCCTTGCACGACCTGACCGGACGCGGACGCCGCCATGATGGCGACGAGCGCAAGCGCGGTGAACAGCGTTTTCATTTCTTTTCCCAGAAATCTGTCTTGACCGATGCGTTCACCTTGAACTTTTCGACCGTCCACTCTTCGTTCGGTTCGCCATCGAGCGACGTTTCGATCTTGTGCGGCAGCATGATGCCGTCGACCTTCTTGAAGTCCGAGAGGTGCATCGCGTAGGTACCGAGCGGCGGCGGGTTGCGCCGTATTTCTTCCATGCGCTTCTGGATGTCTTCCGGAGACATCGGGGCGGCGCCGCCGGGTTCGCCGGGTGCGCCCGATGCGCCGTGCGCGGGAGGTGCCGCGGGTGCGCCGGGTCCGCGCGGACCCGGGCCGCCTGGGCCGCGGCCGCCTTGCACCATCACCATCGGCTTCGGATCCTGATACTGCACCATCAGCGGCAGCTTCGTGGCCTGGTCGATGAAGAGGCGCAGCGTGCGTCCGGTTTCTTCCTTGGTCTCGAGAATGTCGGCCTTGCCTTCAGGAGATTCCGCAACGCCCGCGTCCACCCATTCGGTTCCCGCATCGGCAAGCAGGGCCGCCGTCAGGCGGTACATCTGTACGCGCATGCGCCGGGTGCGTGCCTCGTTGACTTGCGCCTCCGTCATCTGGCCGCCGCCAGGGCCCGGAGCCTGCTGCATCACGATGCGCATGCCGCCACCCATGCCGCCGCGGTTCTGCGTGTCTTCCCACGACGTCGTCCCGCTGACCGCCATGGTCCGCTCGATCATCGGGCCGCCGACCATGCCGCCCATCTGCATCTCTTCGAGGCGATGCATCTTGTCGGGACGGCCGAGCGTCACGACGAGCGTGCCTTCCATGTCGCGGCCGCCCATGGTGCGGCGAAACGGACCTTCCGCGACCAGCGTCTTGAGGCCGGCAATCTTGTCTTCGCCGCCCAACGCCTTGCGGGTGTCCTTGAGAATTGACGCGACGCGATCCTGTGCACCGACGCCGTCGAACTGAATGAACGACGCCACCATCAGCGCGACGGAGAATGCCGTAACCCTTCGCATGTGTGCTCCTGTCTTGGTTGTCCCAGTTGATGATACGAAGCCCGGCAGCGACAGGACGTTAAGCCTGCGCAAAGCGTTTGTTAAGGATGTTAAATGCTTGATTTTGCTGGATTTATCAGATTTTGCCGCGTGCTAGACTCGTGCCTATGACCCTTCGACTCGGGAGGCTTCTCGGACGAAGTTTTTCCCGCTCACCGCAGGCCTTCGGCAAGCGGCGCGTCTCGGCGGTGTCGATCCTCGTCGCGATGGTGCTGTTGCTCGTGCCGGCGCTGGCGTGGATGCAATACCAGTGGCTCGGCCAGTTGAGCGAAGCGGAACGCGAACGCATGCAGCGAACGCTCCGCACCGCTGCGACGCAATTTGCCAACGACTTCGATACCGAGTTGTCCCGCACGCTGATCGGCCTGCAGGTCGATGGTCCGACCATTCGCGACTCGAACTGGTCGGCGTACGCGCAACGGTATTCGGCTTGGGCGAACAGCGCAAACGAGCCGCGGCTGGTGCGGGATGTATGGCTCGTTGATACGGTACCCGGCACTGTGCTGCCGCCACTCGAGGCCGGCATGCACGTTCCGATCGATCGCTTACGGCTCCGGCAATGGAATCCGCAGTCACGTTCATTCGACGCCGCCGAGTGGCCCGAGGATCTGGCCCGGTTGCGCGATTCGCTGGCGACGCGCTTCATCGGCTTTCAAGTGCAGCGCGGACGCAACGCCGATCCTGCGACGCATCGAGAAACGGCGGTGAGCATCACGCTCGGTGACGAAACCACGCTGGTGTCGCCGATCACGCACTTCGAGTTCCGCGACGATCAGGCCGGCCCGCCGCGCATCTCCATTCTTGGCTTCACGATCGTTCGCCTCGATCCGGCGGTGATTCGCGACAGCCTGTTGACGCAGTTGACGGCGCGGCATTTCAGCGGGCACGACAGCGACGCCAGCTACCGCGTGGCGGTTCTTCGGAAAGATGATGCGTCCAACGTCATCTGGGAATCGGAACCCGGCGCAGCCGCGATCGTCAAGCCGCGGCCGGACGTGACGCAGGCGTTCATGGGCGCGCGTCCCGACCAGATGTTCATCTTCACACGCGGCATTCGTGGCGATCTCGCACCACCGCCCCCGCCGGCGCCGCTGCCGCCGACCAGCGAAGAAGCCAAGGTCATGGTGTCGATGGTCGAACGCGAAGATCGCATTCGTGGCGGCCGGCTGATCACGCGTGCGACACAAGTGGCGCTCGATGGCAGGTGGGTTCTCCTCGCGCAGCATCGCACCGGATCGCTCGAGACCGCAGTTGCGGCGGTGCGCTGGCGCAACCTGATGATTTCGTCCGGAGTGCTGATGCTGTTGACGCTGGCGGTGGGATTGATCGTGGTGTCGGCGCGGCGCGCGCAAGCACTGGCGCGGCAGCAGATGGAATTCGTTGCCGCCGTCTCGCATGAGTTGCGCACGCCGGTGTCGGTGATTGGCGCCGCCGCCGGCAATCTGGCCGACGGCGTAGTCGGCGATCCGCAACGGGTGCGCAAGTACGGAGAAACCATCCAGGGCGAGGCGCGGCGATTGGCCGAGACGGTCGAGCGAGTGCTGCAGCTCGCCGGAATTGCGGCCGGCCGTGCCGCGGCATCTCAGACGCTGATCGAACCGGCGGAGCTCGTGCACGAAGCGATCGGCGAATGCCGTCCCGAGATTGACGCGGCCGGGGTCACGGTGGAAACCGCGATCGCCGACAATCTGCCGCTGATTGGCGGCGACCGCGCCGCGCTGCGATCGGCGTTGCGCAACCTGATCAGCAACGGCGTGAAGTACGGCGGCAACGCCCGATGGCTTCGCGTGTCGGCCACTGCCGGGAACCGGGACCCAGGAGCCGGGAGCCAATGGGTTCCAGGTTCCCCGCTCCCGGGACCCCTTAGCTTCACGGTTGAAGATCGCGGCATCGGCATCGATGCCGACGATCGCAAGCACGTGTTTCAGCCGTTCTACCGCGGCCGGGAAGCTGTCACGCAGCAGATCCAGGGCAGCGGCCTTGGCCTGAATCTCGTGCTGCGCATCGCCGAAGCACATGGCGGGCGCGTGCAGGTCAGCAGCGAGCCGGGCAAAGGCAGCACGTTCACGTTGGTGCTGCCGTCGGTGCCGGATCGGCCGGCGGCGGAAACGGAAACCTTAGACCTTGCCGGACAAGCGACTCCTTCTCGTTGAAGATGAGCCGGGCCTGCAGCTGGCGCTGAGCGACCGGCTGACGGCCGAAGGCTACGCCGTCGAGACCGCGGGTGACGGCCACGCCGCCATCTCGCGCGCCACCGGCGAACCGTTCGACGTGATCGTGCTCGACGTCATGTTGCCGGGGCGCGATGGCTTCGACGTGGCGAAGACCATTCGCCAGCAGGGCGTGCAGACGCCAATCCTGATGCTCACCGCGCGCACGCAAGTGGTCGATCGCGTGGTCGGCCTGAAGCTTGGCGCAGACGACTATCTCACCAAGCCGTTTGAAACCATCGAGCTGCTGGCGCGAATCGAGGCGCTGCTGCGGCGCGCGCCGGCCGGTCCCTCCGGCATGTCGCTCGAGCGATATCAGTTCGGCGACATCACCGTTGACGTTCGCAAAGCCGAAGTGATGCAGAAGGGCCAGTTGCTCGATCTGTCGGCCAAGGAATTCCAGCTGCTGAAGTACTTCATCGAGCACCGCGGCGCCACGATATCGCGCGAGGAGTTGCTGCACGAAGTGTGGGGATACAGCAACACGCCATCAACGCGAACGGTGGACGTGCATGTCGCCTGGCTGCGGCAGAAACTCGAACCGAATTCGCGGGTGCCGCAATACATCCTCACCGTGCACGGGCTCGGCTACAAGTTTGCCGCGTGAACCATGGCCGGATGGCCTGATGGCCTGATGGCCCGATGGCCTGATGGCCTGATGGCCTGATGGCCTGATGGCCCGATGGCCTGATGGCCTGCCTACGTTTCTTCCCGGCGTATCCACTTGGGCACGTCGGGAAGTTTGATTGACGTCAGCGAATCGAGCAATCTCTCGGGA
>DASVFC010000221.1:0-2304 GCA_036380235.1 Vicinamibacterales bacterium | reverse complement strand
CCGCTCACGTCGCTCGAAGCGATCCGCGATCGTCTTGACGCCGTCGAAGAGCTGGCCGTGCGCACGACCGATCGTGGCAAGGTGCGGGAGACGCTGAAGTCGATCCAGGATCTCGAACGGCTGATCTCGCGCATCGCGTTGTCAACCGCCGGGCCGCGCGACCTGGTCGCCCTGTCGCGCTCGCTCGCCGCGGTGCCGCGGTTGCAGATGCTCTTGGCGGAATGCCAGGCGCCGCTGATCCGCAGTCTGGCCGGCGAGCTGGATGAGTTGAAGGACCTGCGCGACTGGATCGACGCCGCGCTTGCCGATGAGCCGCCGGCCCTGGCGCGCGAAGGCGGTTTCGTCCGCAACGGCTTCGACACCGAGATCGACGAGCTGCGGCATATCAGCCGCTCCGGCAAGCAGGTGATCGCCGAGATGGAAGACGGCGAGCGCACGCGCACCGGCATCAGCTCGTTGAAGGTGCGATTCAACCGCGTGTTCGGGTATTACATCGAGATTTCGAAATCGAACCTGCACGCGGCGCCGGCGGACTACATTCGCAAGCAGACCATTGCCGGCGGCGAGCGTTTCATCACGCCGGCACTCAAGGAATACGAAGAGAAGGTCCTCGGCGCCGACGAGCGCATCGTCACGCGCGAACTCGAGATCTTCGAATCGCTGCGGCAGCGGGTGGCCGCTGAATCGCCGCGCGTCCTCGATACCGCGCGAGCGGTGGCGGCACTCGACGTGCTGAGCGGCCTCGCCGAAACGGCGACGGCGTGCAACTACACCAAGCCGTATGTGCATGATGGCGACGAGCTCTCGGCGACCGACGTGCGCCATCCGGTGGTTGAGAGGCTCGCCGGCGGCACGTTCGTGCCCAACGATATCAACCTGAACGGCTCGACACACCAGCTGGTGATCCTGACCGGGCCGAACATGGGCGGCAAGTCGACCTACCTGCGCCAGGTGGCGCTGCTTTGCCTGCTCGCGCAATCCGGCTCGTTCGTGCCGGCGCGCGACGCGAAAATCGGCCTGGTCGATCGGCTGTATGCGCGCGTCGGCGCCTCGGACAACATCGCCCGCGGCCAATCGACGTTCATGGTCGAGATGCAGGAGACGTCCCACATCCTGAGCGGCGCGACGTCGAAGAGCCTGGTGGTGCTCGACGAGATCGGGCGCGGCACGGCGACCTTCGACGGCCTCAGCATCGCGTGGGCGGTGGCCGAATACATCGCCACCAATCCGCGATCGCGCCCGAAGACGCTCTTCGCCACGCACTATCACGAGCTCACCGACCTGGCCGACGCGCTCGGCGGTGTGGTCAATTTCCACGTCGCGGCCCGCGAGTGGAAGGACGACATCATCTTCCTGCACAAAATCCTGCCCGGACGATCGGATCGCAGTTACGGCATCCAGGTGGCGCGGCTTGCCGGCCTGCCCGCCTCGGTGATCGCACGCGCGAAAGACATCCTCACGTCGCTCGAGCACGACGAGCTGACCCGCGGCGGCAAGCCGTCGTTGAGCGGTGCCGCGCCGGCGGCCCAGCAGCAGCTCGGGCTCTTCCAGGCGGCGGCATCACCCGCGGACGAAAAACTGCGCGAGCGCATCCGAGAGATCGACATCAACAGGACGACGCCGCTCGAGGCGCTGCGACTGATCGAGGAACTCAAGAAAGAAATCGAGAGTTAAATGTTCTCCCGTTCTCTCGTTCTGCTGTCGATCATGGTCGCTCTCGGCTGCGGCTCGCAGCCGGCGGCGACCAACGTCATCACCGTTGCCGTGCTCAGCTCTCCGAACAACCTGGACCCGCGCATCGGCAGCGACGAAACTTCGCAGCGCGTGCACCAGCTGGTGTTCGATTACCTGCTCGCACTCGACGAGCAGTTGCGGCCCACCGGCGGCCTCGCCACGCACTGGGAGCAACCGGATCCGCTGACATACATCGTCTACTTGCGCAAGAGCGTCCGCTTTCACGACGGCCATGAGCTCACCGCCGATGATGTAGTGCATACCTTCAGCAGCTTCATCGATCCCAACTTCATCTCGCCGCGGAAGGGCGCTTATCGCATGCTCGATCGCGTCGAGGCGGTGGATGCCTACACCGTGCGGTTCACGTTGAAGGAACCGTTCGGATCGTTTCCCATCCAGCTGGTGATGCCGGTCGTGCCGAAAGGCGCCGGCCCCGAGCTTCGCGAGAAGCCGATTGGCACCGGCCCATACCGGTTCGTCAGCTTCGCGGTGGACGATCACGTCACGCTCGAGGCCTTTCCTGGTTATTTCCGCGGCGCGCCGGCCAACGCCGGCGTGGTGCTGAAGGTG
>DASVFC010000220.1:0-4262 GCA_036380235.1 Vicinamibacterales bacterium | reverse complement strand
ACGCCGTCTTGCGCCGGATGATCTCGAAGTGCTCCTCTTCGCTGATGTCCACGTCGCCGGTCTTCGTCAGCTGGTACAACTCGCCTTCGATCATGCGCAGCGTGACGTCGCACAGCAGCCGGATGATCTCGAGCGAATCCTGCGTCAGCGCCATCGCCATCGACTTGATGTAGAGGAAATCGCCGGCCAGCACGGTGACGTCGTTTCCCCACTGCGAGTGCACGGCCTTGCGGCCGCGACGCACATCCGCATCGTCGATGATGTCGTCGTGGACGAGCGTGGCGGTGTGGATGAACTCGACCACCGCCGCATTGAGTACCGCCCGAGGACCGGTGTAGCCGCTGAGCCGCGCCGACATCAACAACACGGCGGGGCGCACGCGCTTGCCGCCGCTTTTCAGCAGGTAGTTGCCGATCTCGGGAATAACGTGGATCTGTGACTGTACCTGTCGCGCAAATTCCCGCTCGACCGCCTCGAGATCTTCGCGTACAGGTTCGAACAGTTGAATGAGATCCGCTTGGGTCCGGGGTGCGGCGTTGGACACGTAATTAGATCACAACACAGCGACGGCACGGTGTCAACGAAGGCGCCGCCCTGTTAATGCTTGCAGCAGCGAGTGTTATGGCCGGAAGAGGCGGTCGAAGTTTTGATCGGTTTGGTCGTTTATCGCCGCCGCCGTCGTGCCGCGGACGGCCGCGAGTTGCTCAACCACCCTGGCGACATACGCCGGCTCGTTCCGTTTGCCGCGGTGCGGCACCGGGGCGAGGTAGGGACTGTCGGTTTCCACCAGCAGGCGGTCGGCCGGTGCGCCGGCGGCGGCCTGCCGCAGGGATTCCGCCTTCGGAAAAGTCGCCACGCCGGGGATTGAAATCAGGAACCCCGTGGCGAGCGCGCGGTTGGCGGCGTCGATGTCGCCCGTAAAGCAGTGGAAAACGCCGCGCAGCCGGCCCTGCCCTTCCTCGGCGAGGATGCGAAGGGTGTCGTCTTCAGCTTCCCGGGTGTGAATCACGATCGGCAGATCGCGGCTAAGGGCGAGGCGAATCTGCGCGCGAAACACGGCGTGTTGTACGTCACGCGGCGAGAAATCGTAGTGATAGTCGAGTCCAATCTCGCCAATGGCCCGCGCCGATGGCAGCGCATCCAGCCGGCGCGCGACGATTGCCGCCGCATCGTCCGGATTGGTGAGGTAGACGTTCGCGTGATGCGGATGCACGCCGACGGCAAAACGGCACTCCGGCCACGCCGCGAGCACCGTGTCCACCCGTGCGATCTCGGCTTCGTCTTCCGCGGCGAGGATCACGAGCGCGCGGTGCACGCCAGCCGCCCGCGCCCGCGCCACCACCTCAGGCAGGTCGGCGATGAATTCCTCGCCGGCGATGTGGCAGTGCGAATCGGTCATAGGGGCAGTCCATCCCGAACTTAGCGAAACGCTAAATATCGCAGTCTGGCTCCGACTTAGCGAACGCGGGTGCCGGGAGGGGCGGGGTCGGAGTTCAAGACGAACGCCTTGCCGCCGTCGGGGCTGGCCGCCAGCACCATGCCCTGCGACTCGAGGCCCATCATCTTGCGCGGGGCCAGGTTGGCGACGATCACGATCGACTTGCCGACCAGCGCTTCCGGTTCGTACGACTCCGCAATGCCCGCCAGGATGGTGCGCGGTTCGGGATCACCGGCGTCGACCTTGAGCTTCAACAGCTTCTGCGACTTCGGCATCCGCTCCGCTTCGAGGACCTTCGCGGTTCGCAGTTCGACCTTGGCGAAGTCGTCGATGGTGATGAACGCGGGTGCGGCGGGTGCGGCGGGTGCGACGGGTGCAGCAGGTGCAACAGGTGCAACAGGTGCGGCGGGTGTAACGGGTGCGGCTGGCGCAGCTTGAGCAACGGGTGCAGCTTGAGCAACGGGTGCAGCAGGTGCGACAGGTGCAGCCTGCGCCGCGGCCGGATCGGCTTGCGTTGCGTGGGCGCCTTCCGGAGCCTTGTTGGATTCGGTCACGATGATCACTCCCTTATCTGCTTCGATGCGGGGCCACAATGCACCCGCATTCAGAATTTGTTTCTCACCTGTCGTACGCCACACGGCGTCGGTATCGAGGCTGCGCTCACGCAGCGGCCGATCGTCGCCAAGACGGCGCAGGATCTCGGTGGCAGACGACGGCATGACCGGCGCCAGCAAGATGGCCGCAATACGAACCGCTTCCGCAGTTTCGGCAAGCACTTCATTGAGACGTTCGGCCTTCGACGAATCCTTCGCCAGCGACCATGGCTGCGTCTCGGCGATGAAGTTGTTCGCCGCGCTCACGAGGCGAAACGCCGCCGCGGCTCCGTCGTGCAACGCGTGAATGTTCATCGCGTCGCGATAGGCCTTCACCGATTCCTCGGCTATCGCAGCCAGGGCTCCGCCATTTCCAGCCTTGACGCTGCCCCGCTGATAGCGCTCCGTCATGGACGCGACGCGGTTGACGAGGTTGCCGAGATTATTCGCGAGGTCGGCGTTGTATTTCTCTTCGAACCGCTCCCACGTGAAGTCGCCATCGCCGCCGTAGGGAATCTCCTTCGCCAGGTACAAGCGCAGCGGATCTGGACCGAACCTGTCCGCGGCATCGAGCGGATCGACAATGTTGCCGAGCGACTTGCTCATCCGCTCGCCCTTGAAATACACCCAGCCGTGGCCGAACACCTGGTGCTGCAGTGGCACGCGCGCGCTCATCAACATCGCCGGCCAGATCACACAGTGAAAACGCGTGATGTCCTTGCCGACGATGTGCAGGTTCGCCGGCCACCAGCGCTGGAACAACGCATCATCCCAGCCGTAACCGACGGCGGCCGCATAGTTGATCAAGGCGTCGAACCACACGTAAACCACGCTCGATGGGTCGAAGGGCACAGGAATGCCCCACGACTGCCCGGCGCGGCTCATCGAAATGTCTTCAAGCCCGCCCTCGACGAGGCGAAGAATCTCGTTACGACGAACCTCGGGCTCGATGAAGCCCGGGTTGTCGCGATACAGATCGAGCAACGGCTGCTGGTACTTCGACAGGCGGAAGAACCAGTTCTTCTCCTTGATCCACTTCGGCCTGGTGTTGTGGATCGGACAGTTGCCGTCGACGAGATCCTTCTCGGGCTTGAACGCCTCGCAGCCCTCGCAATACCAGCCTTCGTACGACCCTTCGTAGATGTCGCCGTTGTCGTAGCACTCCTGCGCCATCTTCTGCGTCGCCGGATAGTGACGCTTGCGGTCGGTGGTGCGGATGAAATCGTCATACGAGATGTCGAGGCGCTGCCACACGTCGCGGAACACGCGTTCCATCTCATCGCAATACGCCAGCGGATCTTTCCCCTGTTCCTGGGCCCGCTTGAACACGTTCTGTGAGTGCTCGTCGTTGCCCATCAGGAAATGGGTCTCGTATCCCGCCAGGCGGCGGTACCGCGCAATGATGTCGGCCGTGATCTTTTCGTACGCCGTGCCCAGGTGCGGCCGGCTGTTCACGTAATCGATCGCAGTGGTGAGGAAATACTTCATCGGTCGAGCCACGCTTTGTGTGCGAGCGCCTGCAGGTCCTTGATTGGAATGCCGCGCTCTAGTGACAGTTTCGCCAGATCATCGAATTCAGGCTGCGCGTTGAACACCCGCCCATCGCGCCGCGCCACCTTGAAACGCACGGGGCCCGCCGGCGTCTCGATCGTCACCATCTCGCGATCGAGGCAGACCCGCGATAATTCCTGGTATCGCACACCAATCGTCGTCGACTCGCGAAACACGATCTCGGTCAAGGCCTCGCGTTGGTCCGGCGCCGCGACGATGGTCATCAGCGTGCCGGGACGGTTCTTCTTCATCTGAACGGAAACGTAATACACCTCCAGCGCTCCCGCGGCATATAGCCTATCCATCAGGGCGCCGAAGATCTGCGGATTCATGTCGTCGATCTCACATTCGAGTACGACCACACGATGCGCGCTGTGGTCCTGGGGCTTGGGACTTGGGGCTTGGGACACGGAGGGCACGGAGGATTCGCCCACCAGCACCCTCACCACGTTGGGCGTTTCCTTCAGCTCGCGATCGCCGGCACCGTAACCAACCCGATCGATCGTCATCGGCGGCACGGGACCGAACTCGGTCGCGTATTCGGTCAGGATCAAGGCGCCGGTCGGCGTCAGCAGCTCCGATTGGATGCCGCTCGAATACACCGGGGCGCCTTTCAACAGCGCCACGGTCGCCGGCGCGGGAACGGGGAACACGCCGTGCGCAACTTTCACCATGCCGCC
>DASVFC010000219.1:0-6346 GCA_036380235.1 Vicinamibacterales bacterium | reverse complement strand
TGCGGCATTGCACCTGGCGGGCCAGGCGATCGTGATCGGTGATCAGCCGCCGCCGCCGGCCCCGCTGGTGATGGGGTGGGTGCATGAACACGGCGAAACGATGTTCGTGGGAGGTATGTGAGTGGATCTACTGAGCCGGCTGCAACCGTTGATCGGCCTCGTCGGCATCCTGGCGCTTGCTTACGCGCTGTCCACCAACCGCGGCGCCATCAGTTTGCGCATCGTTGGCTGGGGTCTCGGGCTGCAGATCCTGTTTGCCTTGATCGTCCTCAAGACCGAAGCAGGCATCCAGGCCTTCCAGCTGCTCGGCAACAAGATCCAGGATCTGCTGCACTACTCGGTCGAAGGTTCGCGCTTCGTGTTCGGCCCGCTCGGCGACGCGGCGATCTGGTCGAAGGTCATGAACGGCGCGCTCGGCGCCGAAGGCGGCCAGTACGCCGTGATTTTCGCCTTCCAGATCCTGCCGACGATCATCTTCATCGCCGCGTTGTTCGCGATTCTCTACTTCCTTGGCGTCATGCAGGTCATCGTCCGCATGTTCGCGGTGGTGATGAACAAGGTGATGGGCGCAAGCGGCGCCGAGTCGTTGAACGTCGCCGCAAGCATCTTCATGGGGCAGACCGAAGCGCCGCTGACGATTCGTCCTTTCCTGGCGCGGATGACGCAGTCGGAATTGATGACGGTGATGACGTCGGGCATGGCGCACATCTCGGGCGGCATCATGGCGGCCTATATCGCGTTCGGCATCGAGGCGCGCCACCTGCTGACGGCGGTCATCATGACCGCTCCGGGCACGCTGATGATGGCGAAGATGTTCGTCCCGGAAACCGAGACACCGGAGACACGCGGTACCGTGAAGCTGCAGATCGAGAAGACCGACGTCAACGTCATTGACGCCGCCGGCCGCGGCACCGCCGAAGGTTTGCACCTGGCGATGAACGTCGGCGCGATGTTGATTTCATTCGTGGCGTTGATCTTCCTGCTCAACGGCATCCTCGGCTGGGTTGGCAACGTGATCGGCGTTCCGGGATTGTCGATGCAGATGATTTTCGGCTGGGTGTTCGCGCCTGTCGCCTGGAGCCTCGGCGTGCCGTGGCGGGATGCGGCTACCGTCGGCAACCTGCTCGGCACCCGCATGGTCCTCAACGAGTTCATCGCGTTCGCTCAGCTGGGCGGCTTGAAGGAGACGCTCGATCCACGCTCGTTTACCATCGCGACGTTCGCGCTGTGCGGATTCGCCAACTTCGCGTCGATCGGCATGCAGATCGGCGGCATCGGCGCGCTGGCGCCGACGCGGCGCAGCGACCTGGCGCGGCTGGGCATGCGGGCGATGCTGGCGGGAACCCTCGCCAACTTCGTCACCGCCATCATCGTAGGCTTCTTATTGTGAGTCCATTCGAACAGACATCCGAGGCAGCCGAGTGGCTGCGAACGAAAAATTGTGGCGGTGCCGACGTCGCCGTCGTGCTCGGGTCGGGCCTTGGCGACTTTGCCGATCATCTCGGTAATGCGTTGACCATCCCTTATGCCGACATTCCGCATTTTCCGGCAGCGCGAGTAATGGGTCATGCCGGCAAGCTGGTTGTCGGCGAACTGTCGGGCAGGAAAGTGCTGGCGCTGTCGGGCCGCGTCCACGGGTATGAAGGCCACGACATGCAGACGGTGACCTTCGCCGTCCGCACTATTGGCCGGCTCGGTGTGCCGCGCGTCATCCTGACTAACGCCGCCGGTGGCATCAGCCCGAATTGCGCTCGCGGCGCGTTGATGGTGATCGACGATCACATCAATTTCCTTGGCCATAACCCGCTCGTTGGACCAAATGACGATCGCTTCGGCCTGCGCTTTCCCGACATGACCTACGTCTATTCGCCGAAGCTGCGCGGCCTGGCAGACGAGGCTGCGACCGCCGCCGGCATTACCATTCAGCACGGTGTCTACATCGCCGTGCTCGGGCCGAGTTACGAGACGCCGGCCGAGATTCGCGCCTTCCGTGCGCTTGGCGCAGATGCGGTCGGTATGTCGACGGTTCCGGAGGCCATTGCGCTTCGGCACATGGGCGTCGAAGTGCTCGGCATCTCGTGCATCACCAATGCCGCCGCCGGCGTGTTCCCGGAACCCTTGCATCATTCCGAAGTCATGGAGACCACGCAGCAGGTGAAGGGACAGTTCATCGCGCTGCTGGAAGGCATCATTGGCCGTCTCTGATCATCTCGTCGCCGCCGCCCGCGCCGCGCGCGAGCACGCAGTCGCGGATTTTTCCGGCTTCAAGGTCGGGGCTGCGCTCGAGACCGGCGACGGGCACGTGATTACGGGCTGCAACATCGAAAATGCCAGCTACGGCCTGACGATCTGCGCCGAGCGGGTGGCGATCTTCAAGGCGCTGTCAGAAGGGCATCGCCGGTTCACGCGAATCGTGGTCGTCGCCGACACCAACTCCCCGACCCCGCCATGCGGCGCATGCCGCCAGATCATCTGGGAGTTTTGCGGCGACGTGGAGGTGGTCCTCGCGAACCTCCGCGAGGTAACGGCAACGCTGATGATGAAACAACTGCTGCCGTTGCCGTTTGACAAAAGCTCGCTCGGACCGTGACGATTGCAGATGTCAGATTGAAGATTTCGGATTTATTTTCGGATCTTCAAATAACTCTGCAATCTAAAATCTAAAATCTGAGATCGACATCGACATGCTTCCCACCATCGCCTGGCAAGACGACGATATCGTCATGGTCGATCAGCGCAAGCTGCCGGCTGCAGAAATTTATGTCACGTGCAAGAGCGTGAACGACGTCGCGAAAGCGATCAAGACGATGGTGATCCGCGGCGCACCGGCCATCGGCGTCTGTGCGGCGATGGGCCTGGCGCTCGGTGCGGCGCGCAGCAAGGCGACCGGCACCAAGCAATTCACCACCGAGTTCCAGCGCAATTGCGATCTGCTTGCGTCGACGCGACCGACCGCGGTCAACCTGTTCTGGGCCATCGAGCGGATGAAGCGCTCGTTCTCGAGAGGCGCCCTGGCCGGCGAGTCGGTGCAGCAGTTGCAAGCACGGCTCCGCAGCGAAGCCGATCGCATTCACGATGACGACGTTGCCAGCTGTCGCGCCATCGGCGCGCATGGCGCGACCCTGGTGCCGGCCGAAGCCAGCATCCTGACGCATTGCAACGCCGGCGCGCTGGCAACCGCTGGCTACGGCACCGCCCTCGGCGTGATTCGCGGCGCCATCGAGGCCGGCCGCAAGGTGCGCGTGCTCGCCGACGAGACGCGGCCGTTCCTGCAGGGCGCGCGGTTGACGGCGTGGGAGCTGGTGAAAGACGGCATCGACACTACCGTGATTACCGACAACATGGCCGGCGCGATCATGCGCAAGGGTGATATCGACCTGGTCGTCGTCGGCGCCGATCGCATTGCCGCCAACGGCGATACCGCGAACAAGATCGGGACCTACTCGGTGGCGGTGCTCGCCAAGGAGCACGGCATTCCGTTCTACGTCGCGGCGCCGTGGTCGACGATCGACCTCTCCACCACAGACGGCGATGCGATTCCGATCGAGGAACGCAGCGCCCGCGAAGTGACCCACGTCGGCGCAAACCAGCTCGCGCCGGAAGGCGCGCAGGTGCGCAACCCGTCGTTCGACGTGACGCCGCATAAATACATCACCGCGATCATCACCGAGCGAGGCGTGTTCAAGCCGCCGTTCGTGCAGGCGCTGCAGCAATCAGCAAACAGCAATCAACCATCAGCGATCGACGATGCTGGTTCTCGGGATTGAAACTTCGTGCGATGAGACGGCCGCCGCCCTGGTGGAGTGGTCCGCCTTTGCGCCAAACGCGACGCTGAGCGAGTCGACCTCCGGGCCAGGTGATTCGGCGGGCCGTGTCTGGAACATCCGGTCGAACGTGGTGGCGTCGCAAATCGAGATTCATCGCGAGTGGGGCGGCGTTGTTCCCGAACTGGCATCGCGCCAGCACGTGCGCGACATTTGTGGGGTGGTCGAGCGCGCGCTGGCTGATGGTGGCGCCGGATGGAACGACGTCGACGCCGTTGCCGTAACGCAAGGACCGGGACTGGTCGGATCGCTCCTGGTCGGCGTCGCATTCGCAAAGGCGGCCGCATGGGCCATCGGCAAGCCGCTCGTCGGCGTCAATCACCTCGCTGGACACATTGAATCGATCTGGCTCGAACACGGATCGATCGCCTTGCCGGCGGTGGTGCTGGTGGTGTCGGGCGGCCACACCAGCTTGTACCTGGTGCAGCGCGAGGGTGAATATACGCTGCTCGGCCGGACCCGGGACGATGCGGCCGGAGAGGCCTACGACAAAGTCGCGAAGCTGCTCGGCCTGGGTTATCCCGGCGGTCCGATCATCGATCGGCTTGCGCGGGAGGGCAACGACGTCGCCATACGGTGGCCGGGCACCCGCCTTACGAATCCGGACCGCAACGCCCCCGAGCGCGACGGCCGGTTCGATTTCAGCTTCAGCGGCCTGAAGACGGCGGTGCTGCGGCACGTGCGGCAGCGGCAGGCGGAGCTCGGCGTGGAGCAGTTGCCGCAAGATGAAATCGTCGATCTGGCCGCAAGTTTTCAGCGCCGCGTCGTCGAAACGTTGATCGATCGCACCTTCGCCGCGGCTCGCTGGCACGGCGCGAAATCGATCGGGATCGCCGGCGGCGTGTCGGCCAACTCACGACTGCGCAAGGAAGCGCTCGCCAAGTCGGAACGCAGCGAGATCCCGGTCTACATTCCGAGCATCCAGCTATCGACCGACAACGCCGCGATGATCGCCGCGGCCGGATTGCGACAGCTCGCGGCCGGACGGCTGGCGACGGCCGATCTGAATGCCGCTGCGTCGCTGCCCCTGTAACACGAAGAAGCTGCCGTGATAGCACGAAGAAAACGAAGGACACGAAGGTCACGAAGCGAATTTGTCCTAAGGCAAGTGGCGCTACGTCGGACCGAATTTTCTAGAAGCATCACTCAACCCAGCTGCCACTAAGCAGCACTGGCCTTTAGAAAAGATTCCTTCGTGTCCTCCGTGCCCCTCGTTTCCTTCGTGTCATTCGCCGATAACCTTCACTAGTACTCGCTTGTTTCTATTGCCATCAAACTCGCCGTAGAAGATCTGCTCCCACGGCCCGAAGTCGAGCTTGCCGTTGGTGATCGCGACCACGACCTCGCGGCCCATGATCTGGCGCTTCATGTGCGCGTCGGCGTTGTCTTCGCCGGTACGGTTGTGCGCGTAGGTCTGGGGTGAGGCGTCGAAGGGCGCCAGTTTCTCCAGCCACTTCGCGTAATCCTGGTGCAGCCCGTGCTCATCGTCGTTAATGAACACCGACGCGGTGATATGCATGGCGTTGATGAGCGCCAGGCCTTCCTTGACGCCGCTATTGCGCACGGCGGCGTCGACTTTGGGCGTGATGTTCTCAAAGCCCACGCGTCCCTTGATGTTGAACGTCAGATATTCTGTGTGCGACCTCATGGCCAGAGAATACCCCGCGCACCCGGTGGTGGGCGTGGGCGCCGTCATCGTGCGCGGCGACCGCGCGCTGATCGTGCGCCGCGGCCACGAGCCGCGCAAGGGGGAATGGTCGCTGCCGGGAGGATTGCTCGACCTTGGCGAATCGCTCGCGGATGCGGCCCGCCGCGAGGTGCGGGAAGAGACCGGCCTCGACGTCGAGCTCGGGCCGATCATCGAGACCTTCGATCGCGTCCACCGCGACGGCGAGGGCCGCATTCGTTATCACTTCGTGATTGTCGACTTCGTCTGCTGGTCGGACACGGGCGCTCCGGTGGCGGGATCGGATGCTGAAGCGGTGGCCTGGGTCACCGCCGACGAAATCGATCGATATGCGGTCAACCAGCATGCGAAGGCCGTCATTATCCGCGGCCTGAATTATCATCGTCAGTGATGACCTTGTCGCGAGAAGACGCCTGGAAGCTGCTGACGGAGTGGACGCAGAGCGAAAGCCTGCGCAAACACGCGCTGGCGGTTGAGGCCGCCGTGCGCGGCTACGCGCGCCAGCAGGGCGCCAACGAAGAGGAGTGGGGCGTGGTTGCCCTGCTGCACGATTTCGACTACGAGCGATATCCGACGCTCGGCGATCATCCTAACAAGGGCTGCGATCATCTCCGCTCCCTCGGTTACCCGGAGTGGGTGATGCGCGCCATCCTGTCGCACGCCTCGGAGATTACCGGCGTGCAGCCGGAGTCGCCGGTGGAGAAGACGCTCGTGGCCTGCGATGAAATGGCCGGCTTTGTCACTGCCGCCGCGCTGGTGCGGCCGTCGAAAAGTGTGCTCGATCTCGAAGCCAAGTCGGTGATCAAGCGCATGAAGGACAAGGCGTTCGCGCGAC
>DASVFC010000218.1:0-6623 GCA_036380235.1 Vicinamibacterales bacterium | reverse complement strand
CGCCAGAGCCAATGCCAATGATGCCCTCATCGGGCTCGATGAGATCGCCAGTGCCCGACAGCAGGAACATTGATTTCTTGTCGAGCACGATGAGCATCGCCTCGAGGCGCCGCAGCGCGCGGTCGGTACGCCAGTCCTTGGCGAGCTCGACCGCCGAGCGCTCGAGGTTGCCGCGGTATTGCTCAAGCTTCGCCTCGAACCGTGCAAACAACGCGAAGGAGTCCGCTGCGGAACCGGCGAAGCCGGCCAGGATCTGATCGTTATAAAGACGGCGGATCTTGCGCGCGCCCTGCTTGACGACGGTGTTGCCAAGCGTCACCTGTCCGTCGCCCGCGAGCACGGCGCGGTCGTCCCGGCGGACCGCCAGGATCGTCGTGGCATGGAACGTCGATTCCATCCTTTTAGTGTTTCACACCTGCCCGCGGCCCCCTAACAGGAGTTCAGGAGGAAAGGGGAACACGAGATAAGGAGATCAAGAGAAATATATTTCTCCTGATCTAGTTATCTCCTGTTGATCTTTCTCCTTGCCTCCTGTTATTTCCGGCGGGCGAAGAAGTAATACAGCGGCAATCCCAACGCGATCACCAGGAAGCCCCATGCCGAGGGCCCGACCGGGCCTCCTGCGATAAGCGGCTTCACCAGGTCGTTGTAGAGCGCGTTGGCAAGGATCACGAAGCAGGCAATGGTGAAGATCGCCGGCGCAATCGGGTAGCCGAGCGCCTTGAAGGGGCGTTCGGCATTGGGCTCGCGGCGTCGCAGCACGAACAGCGCGAACACGGCGATACCCAGGAACAAGGTGATCGAGAAACCGGTGTAGGTGATCAGCGCGTTGCCGCTGCCGGTCAGGATCAACACGGTGGTCCAGAGCGTCTGCGCGAGAATGGCGAACGCCGGTGTGCGGTAGGTCGGATGGATCTTCGACGCCGCGTCGAAGAAGACGCCGTCGCGCGCCATCGCGAAGTAGACGCGCGGACCGGCAAACGTCATCGCGCTGTTGCTCGCGAGCAGGCTGACGATCGACACGATGCCCATCACGTGACCGGCGCCGGAGCCGAGCAACTGCTCGGCGACCACGTCGAGGACGCTGCCCTTCAACGCGGCCAGCTCGGTGACGGAGAACACGAACAGGTAAAGCAGGTTGATGCCGAGATACACCGCGATCACCGCCAGCGTGCCGATCGCCAGCGACCGCGGCAGGTTACGCCCAGGATCGCGAATTTCCTCGGCGACATACGCCGAGGCGTTCCATCCTGAGAACGCCAGCATCACCGGGATGAAGGCGAACAGCCAGTTGCCTGCCGTCACGCCCGAACCCGATGTCGTCACATTCGAAAACGCACCGGTGCCGAATGCGAATCCGGCGAGGATGAACAGCAGGAATGCGGCCACCTTCAACGCCGCCAGCACGTTCATCGTCGCGCGACCCGGACCGACGCCGCGAATGTGAATGAGCGCCAGCAGCCACACCGACGCGATCGACACCAGCGTGTGGATCGAGAGCGTCAACGGCACGTAAGGAATCGGGATCACCAGCAGCGGCGTCTGGTTGTCGACGCCAGGAATGAAACGCGCGAGGTAGATCGGGATGAAGAACGCGTTGGCGGCGATCGCACCGGCAAAGCCGGCCACGAACGACGTCCAGCCGGTCAGAAACGCCGCTACCCGCCCGTAAGCGGCATCGAGATAGACGTATTCGCCGCCGGCCTTCGGCCGCAGCGCCGCGAGCTCGGCGTAAGCCATCGCGCCGGCAAAGGCGAGCGCGCCGCCCGCGACCCACAACCCGAGATACCACCACGGATTGGGAACCAGGCCCGCCATGAACGGCGGGGCGAACAGGATGGTGCCGCCTATAACGTTTGAAACGATGATCGCCGCGCCATCGAGAGGACCGAGGCGGCGTTCGAGAGTGGACTGAGCTGCGGTCGCCATTCAGCGGCCGATTATATTTCTATTGCGTGAGCAACTGGCGCTGAATGGGATATTCGGCAAGCTTGGCCCACACGCGTGAGCCCTGCTTCAAGTAGATTTCCACCTTGGCGTCGACGAAATTCGTGTTCTGCAGCATTTGCATGCGGGGCTGCTCGCCGGTGTAGCCAAGCATCGATCGCATCACCAGCTGGTTCGTGGTGGCGCCCGCGGCCAGCGGCTCGCCCCGGATCGCCCAGCCGAAGTACTCGCCCCACATCTCCTGCTCGCCGACGCGGCGGAAGATGGCGTTGATCTGGATCGACCGCACCGATTGGTCACTTTTGTTCCGCAGCTTCAAGGTGACGCTGGGCACCAACTTGTTCTTCTGCCCTTCGACGATGCCATCGTCATACCACCCGGTGACGACGTCGATGGGTTCGAGCGCGGCGACCGCGGCCTCCGAAGCGCCGCAACTGACGGACAGGGCCGCCGCCAACACGACGCCGGCCAGCGAGATCATGCGGAAGCGGGAAGGGACCATACCGCTATTCTAAGACACCAAATTCCTAGAATTGGCTCAACTGGACGCGGCGGCGAACCTCGTCCCGATCGATCTTGCCCTGCCGGTAGTCCTGCAAATCGCTGCCCTTGATGCGGTAGATCATGGTCACCACTTCCTCGAGCGGATCAGGCGGCGCCAGGGAATCGCGGCCTTCATCGTCGCGGGCGGCCACGGTCAGCCACTGGTCCGTGCCAATCTGCATCGGCGCGCTGTAATCGATCATTGCGTCGACGAGCGCGCGGGTGACCGCCTCGGTGTAGGCGCGATTAGGATCCTTCACCCACAAGTTGTCTGCCGGCGGCGCGGGTGCGGGCGCGGGCGTCGGTGTGGTACGAGCCGCCGTCTGGGGCGGGTCGACCAGGTTGGGCGCCACGGTGTCCTGAGCAAGCCCGGCGTTGCCGACGTTGCGGGGGGCCGGCGCCGCCGCTGCACGGCTTTCGAGCTGCTTTAGCAGACGTTCGAGCGATGCGCGCGTCGTGGGATCGGTAATGCCCTGCAGCGCGCGTCGCACATCCTGGATCGACGCGCGGGTCTGCGCGTCGTTTTGCTCGGTGATCACGCGCCAGCTCCACACCATGCTCTGCCGCATCATCGGCACGCGCACGTCGAAGAAGACGCCGTAGCCGTCGAGATGCACCCCGCGCGCGCGGGCTTCACCTTCGAGCATGAACACGCCCGGCATCACCTGCAGAATTTCACGATTGAGCTGCTTGGCGCCGTAATCCACAGCGCGGGCGAGCGCACCCTCCATCACGTAAATGTGATGACGCAGGTCGTTCTGGTTGATCGGCTTGGCCGGCGCGGCAGGCGCCGGGTTCTGCGCCAGCGCGGGCGCGGCGACGAGTCCCGCAACGATTGATGTAAGCAGTAGTTTCTTCATGGCTATTGCTGTCCACCGGCCGATACGCGAATCACGTTATTGAGCATCTGGCGCTGCTGCATCATTTGATCGCCGTATTGCGCAAAGCTTTGCTGGATGCGCATCAAGTCAGCGCGCCGCTGCAGGTTCATGTCGGCATTGAGCTGCGTCAGACGAGTGGCGAGCTCGCGCGACTGCCGTTCTTCGCTCGCGGCGAGCAGCTGCTGGACGCGCCGAAGCACGGCGTCGTCGGTGACCGCCGGGGCGGAGACGCGCAGCGCGGGCGTCTGCTGATCGCGCGCGGACCGGATCTCGGTGCGGAGCTGCTCTTCGAGCGACACGAGAGCCGTCTTCCATTCGGTATCGTTCGACGGCGCCGGCACCGGCGCACTTGCCGGCGTCATCCAACCCGTCGACACGGTAAGTCCATCAGGCCCCGATCGCACCTGCACGTTCGCGATACCAAGGCCCGCGGCCATAACGAGCACCGCAGCCGCCGCTTGCGCCCACGCGGGCACGGTGCGCCACCATTGCGCCGGCCGGAGCACGGTAGCGGCAGGCTGGTCGGCCTTCCTGACGATGGTGAAGCCAAGTTCGACGTCGGGCGGGACCCATAATCCGAGCTCCGAGCGCACATCGCCCAGCGCGGTGACTTCGGCGGCGCACGCTGCGCAACGCGCCAGGTGCGCTTCAACGCTGTTGCGAACTGCGGCGTCGACCTCGCCATACATGTAGGCGACCAGTGTCGCCTTGTCGTCGCACGTAAATGGATTGGTCATCATTACTTGTCACTCTCAAACTTCGTCATGCCCTGGCTCTCGAGATGCCGGCGCAAGACGGTCAGGCCTTGATACAACCGGGTCTTCACGGTGCTGAGCGGGCATCCCTGGAGGTCCGCGATCTCCTGGAACGTCAGCCCGTGGTATTCCTTCAGCACGATCGCAGTGCGCTGTTCTTCGGGCAAGAGCTTCATGCCATCAGCCACGATGCGGCTCATTTCCTGCCGCGCGACCAGATCTTCGATCGATTCGACCGGCCCCTGCTCGGCGGCGAGCTCGATGACGTCGACACCATCGGGCATGTCGACCACGGGCGTCCGCTTCTTGCGCCGAATCCAGTCGCGGCACAGGTTCAGCGCAATTCTGTACAGCCACGAGGAGAACTTCGCCTGGCCCTTGAACCCGGGGAGGGCGCGGAACGCCCTGAGAAAGGTTTCCTGCGCCACGTCGCGGGCGTCTTCATCGCGGCCGATGACGCGGTACGCCAAGGCATAGATCGGCCGCTCCCAGCGCAACACCAGCTGGTTGAAGCTGTCTACGTCGCCGTCCCTGGACCGGGCGACGAGCTCCTCGTCGGTCGCAACCATGCGATCAGTTTCGCGAAACGTTCTCGCTATTGTCTAAGACGGCCGGTGTGCACTGAAAGTCGGCCCCGTCGTGAATTAGCGCAAGCCTGGCCGCGCCAAGTGTGCTGATGGGGTAAGATACTGCTTTCAGAGTGACTTAGTGGGCGTGAACTTCCCGAACGACGAGATCTTTCTCACCACCGAAGAAGTCCTGGAATATCTCCAGGTCAACCTTCGGACCGTGTACCGGCTGATCAAGGCGGGCAAAATCCCGGCTGTGCGGGTGGGACGGCAGTGGCGATTCCGCAAACGCGACATCGACGCCTGGCTGGACACGCAGCGCCCGCGCGGCGATCGGGCTCCAACGGCCGCGATCACCGACAAACCGGCCGCGCGCGACGGCCGCAGCCGCGTTCTGGTGGTCGACGATGAGTCGAGCATCCGCGAGCTGCTGCAGAAGACATTGGCGCTCGCCGAATACGACGTCGACACGGCGCCCGACGGCCGCGCGGCGCTGGAACGCCTGCGACTGGGTAATTACGATCTGTTGATCGCTGACCTGAAAATGCCGGGCATGGATGGTCTCACGCTGATTCGCGAAGCGAAGCGGCTGAAGACGGATCTGCCCGTGATCATCATCACCGGCTTCTCCACCGAGTCGAGCGCCATCGAAGCGGTGAATTTGGGCGTGGCCGGATATCTCACCAAGCCCTTCCGCGTTCCTCAAGTACTGGCCGCCGCCGCGCGTGCCCTTGGAGAGTAAGCGGCCCGAGTAGTTCGTGTTACAGCTTCAAGATGTCACCAAGGCCTTCGGCGAGAAGGTCCTCCTTGAACATGTCACGTGGCAGGTCGGCGATCGGGATCGCGTCGGCTTGTGCGGCCCCAACGGCGCCGGCAAGACCACGCTCCTGAAGATGCTCGCCGGCCTCGACGAGCCGGACTCGGGCGTCATCCAGAAACCCAACGCGCTGACCCTCGGCTATCTGCCTCAGGATGGCCTGTCGCACAGCGGCCGAACCGTCGTCGCCGAAGCCAGTCTCGCGCTCAAGCCGCTGCTCGATATGAAGGCGGAGATGCACGCGCTCGAGGAGCAGCTCGGCGACGCATCGCTGAACGAAACCGATCACGAGGCGATCCTGGCTCGTTACAGCGAGGTGCAGGACCGGTTTCGCCTGTCCGACGGCTACCAGATCGAATTGAAGGTGGCGACGGTGCTCCGCGGCCTCGGCTTCGAGCCCGAAATGCAGGACCAGCTTACCGATCACCTGTCTGGCGGCTGGCAGATGCGGCTGGCGCTCGCCAAGTTGTTGCTGAGCGCGCCCGATCTGCTCTTGCTCGACGAGCCGACCAACCACCTCGATCTCTACGACCGCAACTGGCTCGAGGAATATCTTGTCGCCTACCCGCACTCGGTGATCCTGGTTTCCCACGATCGATATTTTCTCGACGCGGTGGTGACGCACATCGCCGATCTCACGTTGCGCAAGATCACCGAGTACCACACGAACTACACGAAGTACCTGGAGCAGCGCGACGCCGCGCTGGCCCGGCTGCGCGAGGCGAAAAAGCGCCAGGACGAAGAGATCCAGCGCGTCGAGGAATTCATCAACCGCTTCCGCTACCAGGCGACCAAGGCGGCGCAGGTGCAAAGCCGCATAAAGATGCTCGAAAAGGTCGAGCGCCTCGAGGTGCCGCCGGAGCGGAAGCGCATTCATTTCCAGTTCCCTGCCGCACCCAAGAGCGGGCGCATGGTGCTGGAACTGAAAGGCGCGCACAAGGCGTACGGGGACAAAACGGTCCTCGACCGCGTCGACCTGCACATCGAGCGCGGTGATCGCATTGCGCTGGTCGGTCACAACGGCGCCGGCAAGTCGACGTTGATGCGCATGTTGTCCGGCGAGGAAATGCCGGATCGCGGCACGCGAACCGAGGGCCACCAGCTGGTGATG
>DASVFC010000217.1:0-4706 GCA_036380235.1 Vicinamibacterales bacterium | reverse complement strand
TCGACGCGGGCCTGCCCGCCGAGGCGGCCCTCCGTACCGACGTCCCTGGCCATCCTGGTGACCTGCTCGGCGAACGAACTGAGCTGGTCCACCATCGTGTTGACGGTGTTCTTCAATTCGAGAATTTCGCCCTTGGCATCGACGGTGATCTTCTTCGAGAGGTCACCGCGGGCCACGGCGGTGGTGACGTCGGCGATGTTGCGCACCTGCGAGGTGAGGTTGCCCGCCATCGCGTTGACGTTGTCGGTGAGGTCCTTCCAGGTGCCGGCCACCCCGCGCACGTCGGCCTGGCCGCCGAGCTTGCCGTCGGTGCCGACTTCCTTGGCGACGCGCGTCACTTCCGAGGCGAACGAGCTGAGCTGATCCACCATCGTGTTGATGACGTTTTTGATCTGCAGAATTTCGCCCTGCGCCTGCACCGTGATCTTCTGGTTCAGGTCACCGCTGGCGATGGCGGTCGCGACCTTTGACACGTCGCGCAGCTGAATGGTCAGGTTCGATGCCAGCTCGTTGACGTTGTCGGTCAGGTCCTTCCACGTGCCGGCCACGCCGCGCACGTCGGCCTGGCCACCGAGCTTGCCTTCCGTGCCGACTTCCTTCGCCACGCGCGTCACTTCGGCGGCGAAGGAGCTGAGCTGATCCACCATCGTGTTGACGGTGTTTTTCAACTCGAGAATTTCACCCTTGACGTCAACGGTGACCTTCTTCGAAAGGTCGCCTTTCGCAACCGCGGTGGTCACTTCGGCGATGTTGCGGACCTGCGAGGTGAGGTTCGCGGCCATCAGGTTGACGTTGTCGGTGAGGTCTTTCCAGGTGCCGGCCACACCCTTCACGACCGCCTGGCCGCCAAGCTTGCCTTCGGTACCGACTTCGCGAGCCACGCGCGTGACTTCCGATGAGAAGGTGCCGAGCTGCGCCACCATGGTGTTCACGACCTTGGCGGTACGCAAAAACTCGCCTGTCAGCGGACGATCGTCGATCTCGAGCGACATCGTCTGCGTGAGGTCGCCCTTCGCCACTGCGCCGATCACGCGCGCGACTTCGGTCGTGGGCTGCACGAGGTCGGAGACCAGCGTGTTCACCGACTCGACGGCCGTGGCCCACGCCCCTTCCGCATACGGCAGCTGGGCGCGCTGCTTGACGTTGCCGGCCTTGCCGACCACGGCGCTGAGCCGTTCCAATTCCTTGACGAGCCGCTCGTTGCGCTCGATCGTGGCATTCAATGCGTCGCAGATTTTGCCGGCGAGGCCGGTCCGATCATCGGGCATACGCACAGCGAAATTGCCGCGCTGATAGTCCGAGAGCACGCTGAAAAGGACCTTGTGATCCAGCGTGTCAGTGCCGGTCCCGCTTGGGGACGTACGCACTTTGGTTCCAGCAGCCTTCCGGGCCAGATGCATGTGGGTTACCTCTTGTGAACGAAACTCGGCCTTGATTGCAAAATCTTCGCCCGTAGTTTGACTAGTTTCTCTACCAGCCAGATACCTTTTCTCGGTAAACCCTTACCCACTCGCAGATGAGGTTGGGTAACGTACGTGCAACGTGGTCGGCCACCCGAAGTTGGCTAAGGTTTTCCACTCATCGTCCGTCAACGGCCGGATGGTCCGCTTTAGGCCGGGTTTTGCGTGGCACCCAATTTGTAGCTCATATGGTGTCGGGCATTTAGGCCCGTAGGAGGACGTAGGTAATGAGCTTGAAGAACGGATTTCTGGCGATCGCATTGCTGAGCGGCCTGTCCCTCGCGGCCTGCTCGAACACGGCGGCCGGCGTTGAACAGGACGCGCGTGAGAACGCTGACAAGGCAGCGACGGCTGCGGACCGCGCCGAAGACAAGGCTCGTCCGGCGGCTGAAGAAGCCGCGGCTGACGCGCGCGAAGCCGGTCGCGAAGCGAAGGAAGCGGGTCGTGAAGCTGGCAGCGCCATCGCCGGCGCGGCCGAAACCATCGATGTGAAGTCGGCGCTGATGGCCGATCGCACGGTGGACGCCAGCCACATCAATGTCGACACTATGCACGAAACCAAGACCGTCGTGCTCAAGGGGTCGGTGAAGACCGCAACCCAGCGTGACGAAGCGGCGCGCATTGCGGCCGCCGAGGCGCCGGGCTATCGGATCGACAACCAGCTGACCGTCGTGCCCAACCCGTAACGGAACCTGGGGCTTGGGACTTGGGCTTGGGGCTTCGGTTTCCAGCCGGCCCCAGGACCCCGGCTCCAGGACCAAGGGAGTGAAAAGATGAATGACGACATCCTGAAAGGCAAATGGGCCCAGCTCAAAGGGCGCATCAAGGAGCAGTGGGGCAAGCTGACCGACGACGAGATCGACGAGCTCGATGGCCGTCGTGATCAGTTGGTTGGCAAGGTGCAGGAGCGCTACGGCATCGCCCGCGATCAAGCGGCACGCGACGTCGACAACTGGCTCAATAACACTGCCGCTCACTACTGACTCTCAACTGGCAGCTCACTGGCGGACCGGAGGTTGAAGTGCATCACACTCGCCTTCGGTCCGCTTTTTATGTACCGTGAGTGGCACCTTCCCATGCGCCCATCAGGTTTTCTCCTAACCATTGCGCTGCTTACGACTGCTGATGCGGCGTCCGCACAGACGCAGTCGCAGCTGGAAGAACTGAAAAAGCTCTCGATCGAGGAGCTCGCCGAAACCGACATCACCGGTTCGGGCCGCAGGCCGGAGCAACTGGAAGAAGTGGCCGCGCCCGTGTCGGTGATCACCAGCGACGACTTGCGCCGCTACGGTGTTATGAACCTGCCGCAGGCGTTGCGGCTCGCCGACACGCTGCATGTTGCCAGCGTGGGCGGCCCCGCCTGGGCCATCAGCCCGCGCGGCTTCAACATCACCACCGCCAACAAGATGCTGGTGATGATTGACGGCCGCACGATCTACAACCCGGTGTTCGCCGGGATGTTCTGGGAGGCGCAGGACCTTGTCATCGCCGACATCGACCGCATCGAGGTGGTGCGCGGTCCGGGCGGCACGCTGTGGGGCGCCAACGCGGTCAACGGCGTCATTCACGTGATCACGAAGAACGCTGCCGACACGCGCGGCACCTTCGTGAACGCCGCGATCGGCACTGACACGCTCGGTCCGTTTGCGGTGCGCCACGGCGGCCGCTTTGGCGCCGCCGGATCGTACCGCGTGTACGGCAAGGGGCGGGCGAACGAGGCCAGCGCCCTGGTGAGTGGAGGCTCGGCCGGTAACGAACATGATTTCGGGCAAGCGGGCTTCCGCATCGAATCGGATCGCAGCGGCAATAACTTCGCGGTGATCCAGGGCGATCTGTTCGCCGGGGACACCAACCTTGGTGTCAATTCCGATCGCTCGATCACCTGGCGCGGCGGCAATGTACTCGGGCGGTGGGTGCATCGCAGCGATGCTGGCAACGAGACCACGCTGCAGGCGTACTACGATCATTTCTATCGCCGCGTGCCGGTCCAGTACACGGGCACGCTGCACACCTTTGATGTCGACACGCAGCACCAGCGGGTGCTCGGCCGCCACGTGGTGGTGGTCGGCGGCGGCTACCGCTATTACAACGGCGACGATTTCACCGACGGTCCCGGCTTTTATTTCGAGCCGCAGCAACGCATTTCGCATCGCTCCAATGTGTTCGCGCAGGTGCAGTTGCAACTGCACCGCGAGGTGTTCCTGACGGCCGGCACCAAGCTGGAGCACAACGAGTTCACCGGCGCCGAACTGCAGCCGAGCGCGGCGCTACGCTGGACGCGAGGTGTGCAGACGCTGTGGGGCTCGGTATCGCGCGCCGTCCGTGTCCCGACTCGTTTTGATGTCGATCTCCGCATTCGCGTCCCCAACACAGAGCGCATCGCCATCACCGGCACCGAGGACTTCAAGTCGGAAACCGTGATCGCCTACGAGGGCGGTTACCGCACGCGTCTTGGCTCTCGCTTCTCGATCGACATCGCCGCGTTCAACAACCGCTACGACGATTTGCGCAGCCAGGAATTCCCCACCACTCCTGGTGAACCGGTTCGACTGATGAACATGCTCAACGCCACCACCCGTGGCGTCGAACTCACCGGCAAGACCCAGGTCCTCGACGGATGGCAGATCGCCGCCGCCTACACGCATTTGTGGAAGCGCTTCACGTTCGATCCCGGTAGCACCGATCGCACGGGCGGAGCGGCTGAAGCCAACGACCCGCGTCACATTGTCAAGGTGCGCTCGTATCTGAATCTCGGTCCACGCGTCGAATTCGATACGTTCTTTCGCTATGTGAGCTCGCTGCCGCAGCCTGCCGTCGACGGCTACTCCGAGATCGACGCGCGTCTCGGTTATCGGCTGCGGCCGGGGTGGGACCTGGCCCTGATTGGCCACAATCTGCTATCGCCCGAGCATGTCGAGTTCCGCGGCGGCACGCCGCCGCAGTTCGTCGAGCGGGCGGTGACCGTTCGTTCAACATGGCGTTTCTGAACCGCACTCGCGCCGCTATCGTCGCCGTGTCGCTCGTCGCGGCCGGACCGCGTACGCTCGCGCAACCGCCACTCGAAGACGACGTCAAGGCCGTCTTTCTCTTCAACTTTGCAAAGTACGTCGACTGGCCGCACGCGGCACAGGGCGGGTCGGCGACGATCCGCATCTGCGTGCCAGCCAACGAGCCATTTCTCGCGCTGGTACGCCAGGCCGTGCAGGACGAAGTGGTCAACGGCCGGCCGCTAACCGCGATTAACCT
>DASVFC010000216.1:0-3858 GCA_036380235.1 Vicinamibacterales bacterium | reverse complement strand
GCACCCGCTGCACCCGCTGCACCCGCTGCACCCGTCGCACCCGTCGCACCCGTCGCACCCGCATTGCCCGCCGACGGCTACGCGCTGTCCGGCACCGCACTGTCGCTTCGCGGCGCACCGTATCGTCTTGGCGGTGTCGATCCCGCGACCGGCTTCGATTGCAGCGGCTTCGTCCGTTACGTCTACCAGCAACATGGCGTGCCGATGCCGCGAGAAGTGCGCGAACAGTTTCGCATCGGCAAGACCGTCGATCGCCGCAAACTGGAACCAGGTGACCTCGTGTTCTTCAGCACGGTGGCGCCGGGCGCGTCACACGTCGGCATCGTGATCGGCGGTGATCAATTCGTGCACGCCCCGAGCGAACGCGGCGTGGTGCGCGTAGAAAATCTCTCAGCGGAATATTGGTCGAGCCGTTACGTCGGCGCGAAACGGGTCAACTAGAAACTGAGGGCTTGAGGGCTTGAGGGCTTGAGGGTTTGTGGGCTCGAATTATCCGGCGGCGTCACATTGCCCGGCTTCGGAATAATCAGGTGCTCAATCGACGGTGATTCGTTCAGCACCGGTGGCGGCGGCGGCACCGCCGCGGGCGGCGGCGATTCCTTGATCCCCATCCGCTTGATGATGATCTGCTGCCGGCGCAACAACCTGCGCGTTGGTCGTGCGGGACTGTGCTCTCGCGGATTGATTATCGCGCCTGCCATCAACGCGGCTTCGGCCATGTCGAGGCCCGCGCATGATTTGCCGAAGTAGGTGCGCGCCGCCGCCTCGCAGCCGAAAATTCCGTCTCCCCACTCGATCATGTTCAGGTAGATCTCGAAAATCCGCTGCTTGGTCAGCGCTGCCTCCAGCCGGCGGGCGATGAACAACTCCTTCACCTTGCGCATCGGGTTGCGCGACGGAGACAAGTAGAGGTTCTTCGCCAGTTGCTGCGTGATCGTGCTGCCGCCGCGCAGGAACTGCCCCTCTTCCCAGTTGCGCTCGAGCGACGCCTTGATCTCCTCGATATCGATACCGTCATGATCGAAGAAGGCAGCATCTTCTGTCACGATCACGGCGCGCTTCAACATCGGGGAAATGCGCGAGTACGGAACCCACTGATGCCGAATCGCAAACTTGCGGCCGGCCTCACGCGCCTCTTCCTTCCGTAACTCCATGAAAGCCGTGGTCTTCGGGTTGATCTTCTGGAGGTCGCGGACGTCCGGCAACGTCAGGTAGATGTAGGCGAGATACGCAAAGGCGACTGCGGGGATGATGAGGAGAGCACGAACGATCTTGCGGGTGATCGATCGTTTGCGGGCCACCCGCCGATTTTATCCTTCTATTACGATCTTGACGCGCTCTCCCGGCGTCGGCTGAACGTGGATTTCGCGGTCGTTCATGATCGCCAGCGTGGCGGCGTTGACGAAGCTCCTGCCTTCGCGTGCCGCGATCGATTGCCACGAATCGCCTGACCGGACGACATGAAAGTCGATGCGGTTGGGGCGGATGCGCGAGGCTTCTGCCGCGCTCAGCTGGCGGAACGTCTGCAGCGACGGCGCGATCTCTTTGTCGACCTGCTCGAACTCTTTCTCCGGCGCGAAACCGGCGATCACATAGAGCTGGCGGCCAATGGCGATGTGTGCGGCGCGCATCACGACCTTACCGACGTCCTTGGCGTTGCCGCGGTAGAGGCCGATGTGCGCTTCGTTGCCGTTGACGCGTTCGAGCCGCCCGTCCACTACGGTGTAACCTGACCGCTGCATCGACGCCACCGCCATCTCGGCGATCGTTCCCGCGCGCGGCCCCTCCACTTCCTGCAGCACCATGAAGTGATTGGTGCCGGGCTCCTGCGCCATCACCGCCTCGGGAGTGTTGGTGAGCTCCCAGCCTTCAGGGAACGTCACGCCGAGCCGCAGCAGCGGATGCAGGAACTCGTTGCCACGAACCACGCCGTCTTCAATGCGATCGCCGAAGACGAGGCCGCGGATGCGATCGAGGTATTGATCGCGGTTCACGGCTTTGGCCGCGTCCGATCCGAATTTGCCGGCCACGGGTTCCGCCTTGACGACGCGCGATCCGGGATCGGGGTGGGTGGACAGCCAGTTGGGCACGCCGCGTTCGCTGAGCGCGTTCACGCGCGCCAGCGTTGAGAGAAAGCGCGGCACGCCCGCCGGATCGAAGCCCGCGCCGGATCCGTATTCAACGCCGAGGCGATCGGCTTCGATCTCCGCTTCGCGGCCATGCCGCAGGAACAACACGCTCAACCCGGCGGCGCCGAGATCAGTGAAGGGTGCGGTGCCCGGCACGAAGATGCTGAGAATCGCGAGGCCGATGCCGGCCTGCGCCTGTCGCGTATACGCCTGGGCCGCGTGGCGCGCCGTCACATGGCCGATCTCGTGACCGAGCACGCCGGCCAGTTGCGCCTCGTCATCGAGATAAGCGAGGATGCCGCGCGTTAAATAGATGTAGCCGCCAGGGAGTGCGAACGCGTTGATCGCGGCATTGTCGACGATCGTGAAGGACCACGGCAGGTTCGGGCGGTGCGATACGCGCGCCAGCTGCTGGCCGATGTCGTTGACGTAGCGCTGCAGGTCGGGATCGTCGTAGACCCCCATCTCCCGGCGAATCTCAACGTCCTGCTGCTGCCCGATTGCAAGCTCTTCGGCCTCGCTCAGCAGCGACATCTGCTTCTTGCCGCTTACCGGGTTCGTGGCGCATGCCGCCCCGGCGATTACGAGAACCGCAAAAAGGAACCTGCTTCCCTTTTTCATGACGCGTAAATCTGCAACGGTTGTACCGCCGCCAGGCGTCATGGATTAGGGACACTAACGCATGGGCACAGCGTCAAACAGGCCGGATTTCGTGAGTTGCTCGCGGATGACATCAATCGCCTGTTGTCCCACAGGCTGCAGCGGCGGGCGCGGCAGGCCGCCGTCGAAGCCGAGGAGCGTGAGCGCCGCTTTCAGGCCCGGCACGCCGTAGGTGGCGCCGACGAGTTTCGACAGCGGCGCCAGCTCGCGATTGCGCGTGCGCGCATCATCGATGCGGCCCTCACGAACGGCGTTGAAGATCCCGACGCAGGCATCCGGCGCCACGCCGGCAACGGCCAGGATCGCGCCATGCGCCCCGAGCATCAAGGCGGAGAAATACGTCGCGCCCGATCCCGCGAGCACCGTGAATCCGTCGGCCGCTCGCGCCAGGTACTCGCCGAACTGCACCATGTCGCTGTTCGTTTCCTTGATGCCGACGATGTTTGGGTGCTGGCTGAGAATGCCGACCGCCTCGGGCAGAAGGTTGACGCCGGTGTACATCGAGACGTTATAAAGCAACACTGGAACCGGCGAACGATCCGCCACCTGCGTGTAGTGTTTGACGAACGCATCCGTCGTCATCTGCCCCTTGTAAAACGATGGCGTGCGCACCAGCACCGCATCCACGCCCATGCGCGCGGCCCGTTCGGTGGCGGCGATCGTCGCCGCGGTGGATTCGCGGCCTGTGCCCGCGAGCAGCGGCCGGTTCTTCGGCATCACTTCGCGCACGGTTTGAATCGCCAGATCGGCCTCGTGCTCCTCGAGTTGCGGCGCTTCGCCGTTCGAGCCGAGCACCACGAGACCGGTGAGCGGCGAACGCAGGTACTTCTCGACGTTGTTCGCGAGCGCGCGCACGTCAAGCGAGCCGTCGGCGGCAAACGGTGTTGCGAGTGGTGTGTAGATGCCGGCGAATCGATGCATTCGCGGATCTTATCAGGTCAGGTGACGGGGACCATCGCCGCCATCGCCGTTATGTTCAGTGGGAGTTCAAGAGCTTTCGCCGGCGCGTGTTGAGCGCGATCAGGTTAGTGGCGAGGACGACCGCAAAAATGGCGACCGCCGGCGCGAG
>DASVFC010000215.1:0-2832 GCA_036380235.1 Vicinamibacterales bacterium | reverse complement strand
AAAGTTCCGTGTCGCACGCGGAGATGGTCAGCCCGGCGGCAAACGCGCTGATGAAGCCGCTGCCATGCACGGACTCGGCGGCGGCATAGGCGGCGAAGGCGAGACCGAGCGAATACAGCGATTCGTAATCACGCCGCACGCCAATGCGGCCGCGGATCGCTTCGAGCGCCTTGACGCCGACGTAACCAATCACTATTCCCGCACCGGGACTCAGCACGAGCATGGTGCCCGCCATGCGCAGCCAGTCGGCGCCGGTCAGCGGCTCGCCGCCGCGCAACAGCACCTCCATCGCGACGAGGACGATGGGCAACAGGACGATGTCGTTGAGGCCGCTCTCGAGACGGAGTGCCTGTCGCACCGAATTGTGCAGGGCAGGACGCCGCAACACGCCACGGAGCAACACCGGATCGGTCGACGCGATCGCCGCGGCGAGAATCGCCGCCAGCGGCCACGACAATCCGAGCAGCATCGTGCCGGTGATGGTGAGGAGGACCGTGAAGAGGGCGGTGCCCGGGCCGAGCAGCAGCGACGCCAGCCGCCGATGTTCGCGCACTTCCTTGAGATCCAGCGACAGCGCGTCGGTAAAGAGCACGAGCACCAGAGACAGGGTTGCGACCACGCGTAGCAGCGGGGAGTCAACGCGGGCGTCGAGGAGACCGAAACCGGCGGGACCGATCAGCGCCCCGAGTGCCAGGAACACTGCAACCTGCGGCACTCCGGTGCGGTCGACCCATCCCGATAACAGCGCTGAAATCACGATCACGGCGCCGATGAGCGCCAGCATCGGGAGAAAGGCTTCCACGTCCTGATTCAATCACAACGTGCGGATCGCGCGGCTATGATGGTTGGCTTACAGTGCTGGCATGAGCACGCTTTTCTACACCCAGATCGACGACAGCCCGGTGGGCCCGTTGCTGCTGGCCGGCGATCGAGACGCGTTGCACGTGCTGGCGTTCGGCAGGGGATCCCGCCGGCGCGAGATCGACGCGTCCTGGCAGCCGGATGTGAACGGTGTGCTCAGCCTTATCCGCAAGGAGCTCGATCGGTATTTCGCCGGACGGCTGCAGGCCTTCTCGACGCCGGTCGCGTTCAACGGGACGCCGTTCCAGAACAGCGTGTGGCGCGAACTGCAGCGCATTCCCTCCGGGAAGACGATCAGCTATCGCGAACTCGCCAGCCGCATCAAGAATCCTGGAGCCGTTCGCGCCGTTGGTCTCGCCAACGGCGCGAATCCGATCGCGATCATCGTGCCGTGTCACCGCGTCATCGGATCGAACGGATCCCTCACCGGCTTTGGCGGCGGGTTGCCGACCAAGCGCGCGCTGCTGGAGCTCGAGAGCGGTCAGCGCACGCTACTCTGAGACGCGCCGACTCATTGCCGTCGCCACAGCGACCTGAACAGCTTATTGACCGCCGCCTTGAACCCCTCTCCGATCGCCGGCACTGTACCGTTCAGCTCCCTTTGCGTCACCGTGCTTCGCTCGACGAAGCCCGGGATGCTCAGCGCGTACTCTCTCGCCTTGCGCTCCGCCGCCTCGGCAGCCTCGGCAGCGGCGCGCTCCGCGGCGGCGATGTCATCGGCGCCTTGCTGAAGTGTTCGGACTACCAAGCCGCCGCAGCGTCTCGGGTTGTTCGTCCGGCATGCGACATTTTGCAGGATGTCATCGAGCTGGGTCTCGATCGTTTTCCCAGCGTTACGAGCGGTCTGGTTGATGATCGTCCGGTTCGCCAGGGCGCTGCCGACCCCGCGCACGATCGCCGAGCCGACTTGCC
The DNA here is from genome assembly GCA_036380235.1 of Vicinamibacterales bacterium. Lineage (GTDB taxonomy): Bacteria > Acidobacteriota > Vicinamibacteria > Vicinamibacterales > UBA2999 > 12-FULL-67-14b. The sequence continues at coordinate 1,059 of DASVFC010000215.1, read as the reverse complement.
GGAATAGCGCCCCGGCGCCGATTGCATCCATGGTCAACGAGCCATAGGAGAAGAACGCGTCGACGCCTACTTCGAAGGCGAGTTCGGCACTGCGGTAGTAGTAATAGTTCTCGAGGCTGTAAGCCGTTCCGGCCAGGATACCGACGCCGGCCGAATACTGCATCGTCTCCAGCAACGTGAACAAGCCCGACGGGTCGCTGCGGTTGACCGGGTCGTTGTGCGCGTAGGTGTAAGGGTGGAGCGAACCCGGGTCGAAGATCTGCCCGGGATGCGGGTCGCGCGACGTAAACCGGCCGGCGTTCGGATCATAGTAGCGCGCGCGCAGATCGTACAGGCGCAAGGCCGCATCGAGTTGCTGCCCCGCAAACAGGTATTCATTGGGAGTTGCTCCGCTACGTGCCAGCACGTTGCCAAACGCGTCGTAGTCGTAGCGGTCGGTGACGCTACCCGCAGCGTCAGCGAGCAGCCGCGTCGACATCCGCCCGTCGTGCAGGTAATACGAGGTGCCGCCGGCTCGTTGCGCACTCAGCAGCGTGTTGCCGGCGCGCACATATTCGACCGTTGACGACGGACCTGCTTCTCGCAGCACCTGGCTCAAGTTGTCGGCGCCGAACGGGTCGACCAGATAGTGCGTCGTTCCGCTGGCGTCGGTCTTCTGAACCTGGTGGCCCATCGCGTTGAACGCATATTGAGTCTGGCCGGTGGGCGAGACGGCGCTCACCAACTGATTGAGGCCGTCGTACTGATAACTGGTCAAGCCGGCGGGACCGTTGCGTGTCAGCAAATTACCGGCCGCGTCGTAAGCGAAGGTCTCGGTGCCGCTATGCAGCATTCGCCCGTTTGCGTCGAACGACGCCGTGATCGACCCAGCAGGTCCCGAACGGCTGATGCGGTTGCCGATAGCGTCGTACCCGTAACTGACCGTGGCCGATGTTCCCCCCGCTTCGGTGATGGTCTCACGCGTCAGGCGGAACAGGGAGTCATAGCTGAAGTCGATGGTGCGGCCGGCGTCTTCAACGACCCGGGTGCGGTTGCCGGCAGGGCCAAAAGTGTATTGGA
>DASVFC010000214.1:0-4599 GCA_036380235.1 Vicinamibacterales bacterium | reverse complement strand
TCGAGCGTCTTTTCCAGCGACTCGATTTCCTTGCCGAGCGTGCCCATCAGGTCGCGACGCTCGGCGCCGAGCCGTTGTTCGAGCGCCCAACCCGTGAATTGCAGCAGGCCGGGACGCATCGGTTTGCCGGGGGTGGCGTCGGAATCGAGATTCATCCGGAAGACGTCGTTGTACAACGCGGTGCGTTCGGTGGTCATGCTGCGCAACTCGAGACCACAGCCGGGACAGAAGTCGTCGTTGGTCTTGAACTCGTTCGGCTTGTTTGCCGGTTTCTTCGGCTTGCTCGTCGGCAGCGCCTGCGCCTTGATGACGTCGTTTTCCTTCTTCAGCTCGCGTTCCTCGAGCAGCACGCTGACGAGGAGCTCCTGAAACGCGGTCGCGAGCGTCTCGGCTTCCTTCGCCGTGCCGCCCTTTGCGATCATCGCCTGCCAGTCCTTCAGGAACGGATAGAAGGTGGGCTTGCGCTGCAGGAATACCAGCCACCGATCGAACAGCTCGTAATCGAGCTTCTCTTTCTCGATGACCGCGGCCTTTTCTTTCTTCGGTTCGCCCGTCACCTGCCATGCGGCCGTCATGTATTTCGCCGCCTGGAAGGCGAGCGTGCCGGCGAGTTGCTGTGCCTCGGTGGTGGTGTACTCGCGCAGCATCTCGCGTTTCTGTTCAAGCGCGTCTTCGCGGCGCTTGTAGTCATCGACGATGGCTTTCGGCGCGAGCGGATATTCGTGGTACTCGGTGTTGAGGAACACACCGGCGAGCGAGTAATAGTCCTTCGTCGGAATCGGATCGTACTTGTGGTCGTGGCACCGCGCGCAGCCGACGGTGAGGCCGAGCATGCCGCGGGTGACCGCGTCGACGCGATCGTGACGCTCGTCGGCGCGCATGATCTCCACCGCGCCGTTGTCGTAATACCAGGGGCCGAGGCCGAGGAAGCCAAGGGCCGGCAGATGTCGCAGCCGTTGTGGCCCGTCCAGCAGATCGGCGGCAAGTTGCGCCGTCGTGAACTGGTCGTAGGGCAGGTCGTCGTTAAAGGCGCGGATGACCCAGTCGCGATAAAGGTGCGCGTTCGGATAGGGGTTGAAGCCGCGGCCCATCGGATCGAGGGAGCGGTAGTCGTCCTCACCGTAACGCGCCACGTCGAGCCACATGCGACCCCACGCTTCGCCATACTGCGGCGATGCGAGCAGCCGATCGACGACCTTCTCGAACGCGTCAGGCGACTCGTCTTTCAGGAAGGACTCGACGTCGGCGACCGACGGGGGCAGGCCGGTCAGATCGAAGGTAGCGCGTCGCAGCAGCGTGAGTTTGTCCGCCTCGCCGACGGGCGCGAGCCCCTCCTTCTCGAGGCGCGCCAGAATGAAACGATCGATGTCGGTGCGCGGCCAGGTGGTGCGGCTGACTGCGGGTGGCGCCGGCTTCGCCAGCGGACGAAATGCCCAATAGGCGCGCTGTTCATCCGTGATCACGCGCTCGTGCGAGACCGCCAGTGTGGGCGTAGCGGCGTCGGACGGCCACACCGCGCCCGCCCGAATCCATTCCGCGAGCGCGTCGATGTCTTGCGCCGGCAGCTTCGCGCGGCCGCGCGGCATGCGCGGGAAGCCATCGGCGTGTTGCACCGCCTTGAGGAGCGCGCTCTTGTCGGGATCGCCGGGCACGATCGCCGGACCGGTTTCACCGCCGCGCAGCAATGCCTCGCGTGAGTCGACGCGCAGACCCGCCATGGCGGATTCCCCGTGACACGCAAAACAGTTGGCCGCGAGCATCGGCCGGATGCGCGTTTCGAACAACGCGACCGCACTCGGGGGTTGGTTCGCGGCCGCTTGGTTGGTGGTTTGAGAAGCGCGCAGAGCGGTGCCCGCCAACAACAGCGCCGCACCGAAGAGTATGGGGTAACGCAAGCGCGCAGGGCGCTGCCATGATCGCATGGGCGATTAAGTATGATGCCATCTCATGATTCGGCAAGTCCTTTTCGTCGTGGTGCTCGGTTTGACACCTGCAGTTTCGGCCCAGAACGGGCACATTCCGGTCTCGAAGCTGGTCGCCGACGCCACCATACCCGTCGCTCTCACACCAGGCGCGGGCTTTTCAGACACGGCGATCTGGATCGCGGATCGCACCGCGGGAACGGTGGTTCGCGTCGACGTCAAAGACCACCGCGTGAGCGCGCCGGTGCCGATCGGCAAAGAACCATGCGCTTCGATCGTCCATGCGTTCAAGAGCGTGTGGGTGCCGTCATGCGGCGAGCGTCACCTCGCGCGCGTGGACCCGGACAAACTGACGATGTCCGCGAAGGCAGCCGCCATCGTACCGGTCGACCCGGCGGGAATGATTGCCGCCGCGGTCGGCAGCATTTGGGTGGTCACCGATCGCACCGGCGTCGTGTCGCGCGTCGATCCCGATACCAACGCCGCTGTTGCGGAGATTCATGTGCGTGGCGGCGCATCTTCGCTGCTGCTCGCCGGCGACGCATTGTGGATCACGAGCGGCACAGGCAATCGACTGACGCGCGTCAACCCGCACACCAATGAGATCGTCGAGTCGATCGAAGTTGGCCCGCGCCCGGGCAGGCTGGCCGCGACCGCCGGCGCGGTGTGGACGCTCAATCAGGGTGACGGTTCGGTTACGCGTGTCGATACCGCTACCAACAAGGTGGTAGCCACCATCAAGATCGGCACCGACGTCGCGAATGGCGACATCGCGGCCGGGGAAGACTCGGTGTGGATCAGCGCGCCGGGTGTGCCGCTCGTGCGCATCGATCCGCGCACCAACAAGGTGGCGCAGCGCTTCAGCGGCGAGGGCGGCGGCGCCGTGCTGGTCGCGCACGGCTCGCTGTGGTTGGCCGCCGGAGCGCAATCAACCTGGCGGCTCGATCCGAAGCTCGTAGCTGGCCTGCGACCCTGACGGCCGCGCCGCAGGCTTCAGCCCACGGCAACCGGCGTGGTGCAAGACGAGGCGCTAAGCGGCTAGGTCCAGATAATCGGCACGCCGTAGCGTTCAAGAACGCGGTCGTGCGTGATGAGCGTCAGGCCCTCAACGCGAGCCTGGGCAACCAGGATGCGGTCGACCGGATCCTTGTGGTGCATCGGGAGACGTTCGAGTTCCTGCGCGTGCGCGAGCGAGAAAGACAGTTCAGTGAAATCGTCGGCGATCAGCGTCGTTCGAAACGGTTCGTCCAGGCGCATCCGCCCCTGGGAAATCTTTATCGCCGCCTCCAAGCCAGACGCCGCACTCACGTAGACCAGGTCGGCGGCGGCGATCGCGCTGCGGGCGGCACGGCTCAGGCGCCGATCGTCGCGCTGCCACCAGATCACGGCGTGCGTGTCGAGCAGAAGCTTCAATACAGGGGATCCTCGTCATTCGAGTACCACGCCGCCAACTCTTCTTCGGTCATCGGCGCATCGAAGTCCTTCGAAATCCAGATCTTTCCCTTCAGGCGTCCCGGCTTCCGCTTCGCCCGCTCGCGCAGGGCAACGAGCTTCGCCATCGGCTTGCCGTTCTTGGCGATGACGATCTCCTCGCCGGCCGCCGCCTTGTCTACCAGCGCCGACAACTGCGTCTTCGCCTCGTAAAGATTCAACGTCATGCGGACGACGCTACCATCGTCCACGGGGTTGGTCAAGTTGGTCAAACCGGGTTTGTGTTACAACATCGCCCATGTTGATGAGATCGCTGCGGACCCTGTCGCTCGTTGTCGTTGCCGGCCTCACGCTGACCGCCCAAAGTGCCCCACAGCCCGCGGCGAGCCGCCCGTCGTCAGTAGCCGCGGCCGCCGGTGTGTCGGCGGAACGATTCCAGCGCCTGCATCAGGCGATGCAGGGCTTCGTCGATCGCAAGGAGGTGTCGGGCATCGTCACGCTCGTCACGCGCGAGGGACGCACCGCAGACCTGCACGCCGTCGGCTTCCAGGATGTCGAGAGCAAGACGCCGATGAAGACCGACACCATCTTCCGGATCGCCTCGATGACCAAGCCGGTGACCAGCGTGGCGATCATGATGCTCTACGAGGAGGGCAAGTTGCTCCTCACCGATCCGGTGTCGAAGTTCATCCCGTCGTTCAAGTCGATGCAGGTGCTCGAGCAGGGTGCGGAGAAGCCGGTCGCGGCGCGACGTGGCATCAGCATCCGCGATCTGCTGACACATCGCTCGGGTATCACCTACGGGTTCATCAGCGGCGGCCCGGTGGGCAACGGTTATCGAACCGGTGGCGTCACAGACGGATTGACGACGACGACCATGACCACCGCAGAGGGGATCGACAAGCTGGCGGCGCAGCCGCTGGTGGCACAGCCAGGCAGTGCTTACAACTATTCGCTGTCCACCGATGTGCTCGGCCGCGTCGTTGAAGTCGCGTCGGGGATTCCGTTCGAAGCGTTCATGCGAGAGCGAATCTTCAAGCCGCTGAAGATGAACGACACTGACTTCGCGGTGCCCGAGTCAAAGTGGTCGCGGATGGCGACGGTGTATTCGCCTGACGGCTCCGGCGGCATTCGCCCGATGAAGGATCCCGAGTCTTTCGGGAACACAGTGATGTCGCCGATCGCGTACTACAAGGCGCCGAAGACATATGTCTCCGGCGGCGCCGGCCTCGTTTCAACGGCTGCG
>DASVFC010000213.1:0-12446 GCA_036380235.1 Vicinamibacterales bacterium | reverse complement strand
CCACGTCAAGCGCGGTTGGCTGGTCGCCGGCTGTGCCCCAACGGACGTCAAGCGGCGCTCGTGCTTTCGACTGCCAGATGTGCCAGTCGCCGGTCGATGGACGATACGTCGCCACGTCAGTGATCCCATCGCCGTCATAGTCGGCGGCGACAGGTACGTCATCGCCCATACCCCAAATTGCACGGATCGACGCGGCGAAATTCGAGCTTGACGTCCAGACGTGCCACTCCCGGGTGGCCGAACGGTATGTGCCAAGGTCGGCTCGACCGTCGCCGTCGAAATCCCCATCGACGCGCACGTACGCCGCCTCTTCTGGCGTGGAAGCCGCCATCGTGGTGAATGTCGAGGTCGTTGGCGGCGCCGTAGTTGACGGTGCGGTATAGGTGACGCGCAGAAACGGCCGGCGTGAAGTCGTCGGATCCTGCATGCTGCCGAACATGCGGTATCGATCGGCGCCCTTGCGCAGATCGGGGTTCAGTAGCAGTCCATAGTTGGTACTTGGCAACAGCAGCCACGCGCGCACGAGCGCTGTGGCATCCCAGGTCTTGAGACCGCTAGTCCGGTTGACCAGGGTTGATGCCCGGGCCGCGGAAATATCCGCCTGCGCGAGCGGAAACCCGTTCTGGCAACATTGACTCGCGGTCCACGCCTCGTAGGCGTTCGCCATCCAGCCGGTCGCTCTCGCGACGTCGGCATTGCGCGTCATCAGTTGATGGAGAGACATGGTGTAGTTGGGGTCGACGGTATTGCCGTCGACACCGGTCAGGAACAGGGAGAGCGCCGCGGATTGGATGGTGGCGTTCGCTGGAATCTGCGACAGGTTGAACTTCATCAGGATCGCAGACAGGGCGCGATACGCCGGGTATGTGTACGCAAGCAGCGACGGCCCCGTGCTGTTGTTGACATGGTTTGCCGTCAGCGTCGTGTCGAGCGGCGCCAGGTTTACTGTCACGGAAAGCGGATCCGACACCGTCCATGTGAAGGTTCGCGATGCCGAGAGCGAACCGTCTGTCGCCCTGACCGTGACCGTGAAGGTGCCTTTCGCGAGCGCGAGGCCCGCCAGGATCCCCGACCGGTTATTGATGGAAACGCCCGGCGGCAGGCCGGTCGCAGAGAACGAGAGTAGATTGCCATCCGGATCGCTGGCGGTCAATTGCAGCGACACGCTCGAATTCAGGATGCTCGTTTGGTTTGCCGGTTGTGATAGCAACGGCGCGCGATTGGCGAGCGGGACGTCGATCGTGACCTCGGCGGACTTCGCGCTCAATACACCCTTGGTGTTATACGCCTGCACCACCACGTAATAGCGGGCGCCGGCCGGGGGAAAAAATTGATAGCTGGTGACCTTGCCGACATTGATGCTGGTGGTGTGAAGACCGGGCTGCGTGCCATACGACAGCCGATAACCGGCCACATCGAGTTCGGTGTTGGCGTCCCAGGTTGCCACGGCAGCGTCAGCCGCACATACGCCGGCCAGGATCGCCGCGAGCGCGAGCGCAAGACGACGCGCGATCGCGTTCTTGATCGAAAAATTTTTCATTTTGCATTGAGGCCGCACCGTGCGCTGACAGGGGGACTGGCACGCGACTGACCGACCGACCGGATGGCCCACTGCATATCGGTTGCCAGCCCTGCAGCGCAAATTTGTTAACGAATCACGTCATCAAATAGCGCGCATTGTGTAACCCTTGCACACAGCGAAACCAATAATGTCATTCTTGGGGCGTTAAAGAAGCTTCTTCTCCGGCAACGCCGCGATTCGCTCTCGCAAACGTCTGGCTTCATCCTGCTTCTCGAGCGACGGGGAGAGTCGCACCGCCTCTTTCAGCTCGCTCTCCGCGCGTGCACGGTCGCCGATGGCCGCCGCAACTTCGGCGGCGTGCAGGCGCAGCTCCGCGATCGTTGGATCGATCTTGATCGCCCGTGTCATCAAATCATTCGCGACCGTATGGTTTCCAAGCAGGTGCTCGATCCAGCCAAGCGTGTCGAGGATGCTGGCGTTGCCGGGGGCAAGGACGGCGGCGCGTCTCGCAATCAGCAGCGCTTCCCCCGGCGCCTTCTGATAAACGGCTAGGGCATACGCCAGGTTGTTAAGTGCAATGACATTCGCCGGTTGGAGTTCGAGCAGCCGGCGATACCGGCCAATTGCTGCGTCGTAGAGTTTGTCGGCTTCTTCGAGTTGCGCGAGCGCAAGCAATACGCCCGATGCTGCCGGGGCAGCCGCCAAGGCGCGCTCGAACGCCTCACGCGCGCCGGCGCGGTCGCCTCGGGCGAGGCGGTTTTCAGCACGCACCGTCAGCGTCACTGCCACGTCCGGAATTCCAGGCGCTGTGACTGCCGCACGGGCGACCCGCCGTCGCGAAAAAAACTCCGGCAACTCAGTTGCGGCGTCCATCGGTGCATCCAGGTCGGTCGCCACTAGCGTCTGCGTCCCGCTGAATGGGCGGCAAAGTGGATCGCCGACGATGATGGTCGTCCAGCTCAAGGCCGGTGTCGCCAGGTAGAACGCCTCGGCCAGGTTGAATCCCGCGAGATACGCCGGGAACAGAATCTCGGGACGCACTGCGCCACCAAGATACGGTTCGGCGATTTGTGCCGACACACCGGTGACCCCGTCACGAATCAGATCGCCCGCGAGCGTCTCTGAAGATCCCGCGAAAAACGTTGCTGCGTCCGACGAACCGGACGGCGTCCAACTGTCCGGAGGTGCCTTGAACGTCCGGGCGTCGGAAGCCGCCAGTCTCCCGGCGATTGCACCGGGGACGAACTTGAGTCCCGAGGTACGTTGCCGCCGCGCCGGATCGATCGAGCCCCACGTGTAGAACCCGAGTACGGGACCGTCCCCGCTCTTGAGTTGGTCGCCGTGGCCCATTTCTGCGAGCCGCTCTGTCGCTTGCGCGATCCACTGATTAGGAGCGCTCGTAGCATCGTTCCCACGCTGGTGCAAGACGAGGCGTCCATCGCGCGCAGGCGTTTGTGCCCTATCAACAAGCGACAAGGCCTCTTCCGTCGTGAACGCATCAAGACGGGTCACCAGGTAGATGTCGTGGTCGCGGTGCGTAAAGGGGCGCGCCTCTCGCGGGTGGCGGGCACCGAGGTAATAGGGGTTGTCGATCCTGCCGGCCGTCGGCACCGGATTGCCCGTCATCCGGCGATAAAGCAAGGTCAGCTCCGAGTCGACACTCGCCAGCGAGCCATCCGGCCCGGCCGTCCCGACGATGCGTAACGGCACGCCCTTGGTCAGGACCAGGTACAAGAGTCGATCCTGCAATCCGCCGCGCCGGATTGCGGCGGCGATCGGTCCCTCGATATTCGAGACGTAAGCACCCCGCTCGATTGTGTCTTCACTCGACACCTGGATACGCAGCACGTTCTCTGCCGGCAGCGACCGCGTACGAGCGTAATACTCGCCGACGCTTTTTGACTCAGGGCTGCTTTCGTTGATGATCACGGCAACATTTGCCGCTGATTGAGCCTGGGCCGGCGATGCAAGCCAAAGGCAGACGGCCGCCAGGCCGGACAGAGCGGCGCGTGGCACGGAGCAAGAACCGGGCATTTGGGAAAAGTTTAGCCCAACCAGTTGTAGACGAGGGCCCCCATTACGACTAGGATGGGCGCCCCTATGAACCAGGTCGCCATTACGGTCAACGGCAAGGTACGCAAGGCGCATGTCGAGCCTCGCATGCTCCTCGTGCATTTCCTGCGCGAACACCTCAATCTCACGGGCACGCACGTTGGCTGCGACACCAGCCAGTGCGGTGCGTGCACCGTGCTCATCGACGGCCGCAGCGCCAAGTCTTGCACCATCTTCGCAGTGCAGGCCGATGGCGCTTCGGTGACGACGATAGAAGGGCTCGCCGCCGACGGCGAGCTGCACCAGATGCAGAAAAGCTTCTGGGAACAGCATGGGTTGCAGTGCGGCTTCTGCACGCCAGGCATGATCATGTCTGCGGTCAACCTGCTGCAGGACAACAAACAGCCCGCCGAAGCCGACATCCGTGCCGGCATCTCCGGCAATTTCTGCCGCTGCACCGGCTACCAACACATCGTCAACGCCATCCAAGACGCAGCAAAGGCGAGGTGATCATGGCTTCCCCCGTCTTACCAAAACTGGTCGGCGAGCGCGTCAAACGCCGCGAAGATCCGCGGCTGATCCAGGGGCGCGGCACCTATGTCGACGACCTCAAGATCACCGGCATGCGCTACATGGCGTTCAAGCGCAGCGACATCGCGCACGGCAAAATCAAATCAATCGACACCAGCGCCGCGGCCGCCATGGACGGCGTTGAAGCGGTGTATACCGGCGCCGATATCGCCAAAGTGCTGGCGCCGATGCCGATCGGCACGCCGTTCCCGTCGCCGCCGCATCATGCGGTGGCGGTAGACACGGTGCGTTATGCCGGCGAGCCGGTTGCCGTGGTGATCGCCGCGGACCGCTACCTTGCGCGCGACGCGGTGGACGCGATCACCGTGACGTACGACGTGCTCCCCGCGGTCGTGGATCCAGAGCTGGCGATGACCGGTAAGCCAACCGTGATCCATGCGGACTTTCCGAATAATCTCGCGGTCGCACTCGTGCCGAGCGGCACCGGTGTCGCTCCGGATTTCTCCGTCGTCGACAACACCGCCGTCGATAAGGCGTTTGCCGACGCGGAGGTGGTGGTCAGCCAGCGAATGATGAACCACCGATTGGTGCCCAACGCCATGGAGCCGCGTGGCGTGGTGGCGCACTGGGAACCTGGCAAGGAGTCGATGACGATCTGGTCGTCGACGCAGAACCCCCACATCCTCAAGACGATGATCGCGGCGATGACCGGGCTTGGCCAGCACCAGGTGCGCGCGATCGCACCCGAAGTGGGCGGCGGCTTCGGCGCGAAGATCAATATCTACGCCGAGGAGTACGTCGCAGCGGTGATCTCCAAGCAACTGGGTATACCGATCAAATGGATCGAGGATCGGTCGGAGGCCTTCGTGGCCACAACGCACGGCCGCGACATCATCGGCTATATCGACATCGCAGCACGGAAGGATGGCAAGGTCCTTGGCTTGAAGATGCGGCTGATCGCAGACATCGGCGCCTACAACATGCTGCTGACCGCGGCCATCCCCACACTGACGATGCTGATGGCCAACGGCACCTACGACATTCCGGCGATTCGCACGACGCTGACGGAAGTGTTCACCAACAAGACCCCCACCGACGCGTATCGCGGTGCCGGCCGGCCCGAAGCGACGTATTTCGTCGAGCGCGCCATGGACATGCTCGCCCGCGAGCTCAACATGGATCCCGGGGAACTGCGACGGAAGAACTTCATCGCCAAGGACAAGTTCCCGTACCAAACGCAAATGGGCGCGGTGTATGACTCCGGGGATTACGCTGCAGCACTCGACGCCGCGCTGAAGGCGGCGAACTGGAGCGGCCTGATCGCCGAGCGCGACAAGGCGCGCAAAGACGGCCGTCTCGTCGGGCTGGGCTTGTCAATGTACGTCGAGGTCTGCGGTCTCGGTCCCTCATCGTCCTTGCCGACCGGTGGCTGGGAGCACGGACAGGTCACGGTCGAGCGTGACGGCCGCATCACCGCCACCACCGGCGCGTCGCCGCACGGTCAGGGCAACGAAACCACGTTCGCGCAAATGCTCGCGGATCAATTTGGCGTGCCATTCGAACACGTCACGATTCTGCACGGCGACACCGCGGTGTCGAAGCAGGGCATCGGGACGTTTGGCAGCCGCTCGCAAGCGGTGGCGGGCACGGCGCTTCACCTGGCGGGTGCGAAGGTGAAGAAGAAGATGGCGCAATTCGCCGCCGCAATGCTCGAGGCAAATGAGAACGACATACTGTTCGAGAACGGCAGCATCGGCGTCAAGGGTGCGCCGGCCTCGGCAAAACCGTTTGCCGCGGTCGCCGGATACGCATACGTGCCGGTGCCGCTGCCGCCAGGACTCGAGCCGGGCTTGAGCGACGAAGCGTTCTTCGAGCCGGCGAACAACACTTATCCGTTCGGTTGCCACATCTCGATGCTCGAGATCGATCGCGACACCGGCGAGCCGAAACTCCTCAAGATGATCGCGGTGGATGACGCCGGCAATCTCATCAACCCGCTGATCGTCGAGGGACAGATTCATGGCGGGCTCGCGCAGGGCATCGGCCAGGCGATGGTCGAGGAAGCCGTCTACAACGACGACGGCCAGCTGGTGACCGGATCGTTCATGGATTACGCGATGCCGCGCGCGACGGATTTCCCACGGTTCGAGCTGTCGGCCACCGTGACACCGACGCCGGTCAACCCGCTCGGTGCCAAAGGCGTCGGCGAAGCCGGCACGTTGGGGTCGACACCGAGCATCGTCTCCGCTGCAGTGGATGCGTTGAGCCCGCTGGGCGTCAAGCACATCGACATGATGCTGCGTCCCGAGAAGTTATGGCGCATCATCCACGAACACGGAGGCCGCGCATGATCCCGGTATCTTTCACCTACGAACGCGCCAGCTCAATCGAAGATGCCGTAACGAAGATGGCGGCGGGCGGCAAGCTGATCGCCGGCGGTCACAGCCTGGTGCCGCTGATGAAGCTGCGCTTGAGCGAGCCGGGAAAACTGATCGACATCGCGCGCATCCCAGGGCTGTCGGGCATTCGCGATAGTGACGGCCGCATCGAGATCGGCGCAACGACGACGCATCATGAGGTGGCGACGTCGCAGTTGCTTCGCGACAAGTGTCCGATGATCGCTGAAGCGGCAGCAGAGATCGGCGACGCGCAGGTGCGTAACCGCGGCACCATCGGCGGCAGCATCGCGCACGCCGATCCGGCTGCTGACATGCCGGCGGTAATGCTCGCTGCGGGCGCGGAGATCGAGATCCGGGGTGCCGGCGGATCGCGGACGGTGAAAGCCGAGGATTACTTCCAGGGCTTCTACACCGTGGACCTGCAGCCGTCTGAGATCATCACGGCTATTCGGATCTCGCCCATGCGCTCGGCCGCTTACGCCAAGCTGCACCAGCGCGCATCACACTACGCCATCGTCGGCGTAGCGGCGGCGCTGCAGATCGAAGGCGGCGTCATTCGCTCGGCGCGCATCGGCGTCACGGGTGCGACCACCCACGCGGTGCGGCTGACGGACGTCGAGGCGGCCTTGGCAGGCAAGCAGGCGTCGGCGGAGGTCATCGCTGCGGCGTCGCAGAACGCCGGCAGTGCGATCGCAGATCTCAACGTCGACCTGCATGGCAGTGCTGACTACCGTCGCGCGATGATCGCGGTCTTCACGCGCCGCGCTCTCGAGAAAGCGATAGTGAGGGGTTGAGGGGTTGAGGGCGTGAGGAAAAGCGCGCGTGAATAGCGTTGCGGAGCTCCAGGCGCGGCTGGCGCAGCACCATTACGTGGCGGATCGATCGCTGGCGGTGTCGTTGTTCCTGGCCATGCGGCTTCACCGGCCGCTGTTCGTCGAGGGTGATCCGGGTGTGGGCAAGACGTCGGTTGCGGCCGCGATGGCGGCCGCGCTCGACACCGATCTCATTCGGTTGCAGTGCTACGAAGGCCTCGACCTCAATCACGCGGTGTACGAGTGGGACCACGCGCGGCAGATTCTCGAGCTGCGCATTCTCGACGCCGCCGGCACCGTCGACCGCGCCAGCGCGCGCCGAGAGCTCTACAGCGACGCGTTCCTGATCAAGCGTCCGCTTCTGCAGGCGATCGATCCGGCACGCGAGCGCCCGGCGGTGCTGTTGATCGACGAAATCGATCGCGCCGACGAGGAGTTCGAGGGGTATCTGCTCGAACTGCTGGCCGAGTTCCAGGTGACGATTCCGGAGCTCGGCACAGTCCGTGCTGCGCATCCGCCATTGGTAATCCTGACGTCGAACCGGACGCGCGATGTTCACGACGCGTTGAAGCGCCGGTGCCTGTATCAGTGGATCGGCTACCCCGATTACGACAAGGAGCTGGCGATCGTGATGCAGCGGCAGCCGGACGCGCCGGCGCAGCTTGCGGCGCACGTAACATCCGTGGTCCAACGGCTGCGCAGCGAGGACCTGCTCAAGCTGCCCGGCGTGTCGGAGACGCTCGACTGGATCGCGGCGTTGCTGGCGCTCGACCGCGATCGTCTCGATCCCGCAATCGCGAATGAAACGCTCGGCGTGTTGCTCAAGGCGCGCGAAGACGTTGATCTGATGCGCGGCGATAAGCTGGCTTCACTGATCGCGCATGCGGCACCCTAACGTGCTCGGCGATCTGCTGACCCTGGCAGGTCAGCTCCGAGGCGCTGGCCTCGATGTCCACACCGGCCGCGTGCTCGACGCCATCGAGGCGTTGCGGCACGTCGATCTGGCGCAACGCGACGAGGTCTATCACACGCTGCGGACCTTGTTCGTGCACCGGCACGATGACTTCGCCACTTTCGATCGCGTATTCGCCGAATTCTTCGACGGCACGAAACCACGGCAGCCCGCCAATCCAGCATCAGGCGCTACTGCAGCCGTCGGCGGTGTAGAGATCGCGCCGCTGGCGCGGGCCGCCGGCGATGACGCGATGCCGGCCGCAGTGGCAGTTCGCACCTGGAGCGACACCGAACGGATCGCCTCGAAAGACTTCGCCTCCCTTAGCACCGCCGAACTGGCAACGGCGCGCGCGGCGATCGAACGGCTTACCTGGACGCCCGGCGAGAAGCGCACGCGGCGATGGACGGCGGGCCGCGGGCCGCAGATCGACCTGCGGCGTGCCTGGTCCCGTAGCCTTCGCACCGGCGGCGACATCATCACGCTGCCGCGCCGCCGGCGCCGGGTGCGCGCCCGGCCGATCGTGTTGTTGTGCGACGTCAGCGGTTCGATGGAGCAGTATTCACGCACGCTGTTGCATTTTGCGCATGCGCTATCGCGGCGAAGCGGGCGCGTCGAAGCGTTCCTGTTTTCGACGCGGTTGACCCGCATCACGCCGGCGCTTCGCCGGCCGCGCGCTGATACGGCCATCGATGCAGCGGCGCGCGCGGTGCACGACTGGTCTGGCGGCACACGGATCGGCGGCGCATTGCGCACCGTTCAGCAACGGTGGCGCCGGGCCTTGCACGGCGGCCCGGTCGTGCTGCTGATTTCCGACGGGTGGGATCGCGGCGACCCGCAGCTGCTGCGCGATGAAATGGCGCGGCTGCGTCGCCGCTGTCATCGCCTCATCTGGCTCAACCCGCTGATCGGCACCACGGATTACGCGCCGCTGACGGAGGGGCTGCAAGCGGCCTTGCCGCTGGTAGACGACTTCCTGCCGCTGCGCACGCTGCGCGACGTGCGGGACCTCGCGGTCCACTTGAATACGCTCGCAGGACGGCACTGACATGGATATCACCGGTTCGTACTCATTCAACGCGACGCCGCAGCGGGTGTGGGACCTGCTGATGGATCCGTCGATCATTGCCTCGTGCATCCCCGGCTGCGAGGCGCTGGTGCCTGACGGTATCGATCGTTATCGCGCCAAGATCACGATTGGCATGGCCGCGATCACCGGCACCTATGAAGGCACCGTGATCATCACCGAGAAAGTCGACCTGGCGTCGTATCGGCTCGAGGTCGAAGGGCAGGGCAAGGCGGGCTTCGTCAAAGGCAACGCTGTGATCAAACTCCGCGCGGAGGGGGAGGCGACGACTGTCGACCTCACCGGCACGGTGCAGACCGGAGGCGCGATCGCACGGCTGGGCCAGCGGCTGATCGGCGCGGCGGCGAAGATGATGCAGGATCGATTCTTCGCCTGCATGCAGGGGAAGGTGTGAGGGGGCTTGGGGCTCAGGGTTGCTGATTGCGTCGATTGCAGAATCTGCGACACGATGAACGAATCGACATGGCAGGATCTGCGACGCTCATCTGCACAGCCACCGACTCTGAAGCGGACATCCTGCGGGCACAACTCGCAAACGACGAACGCGTCCGGTTCGTCCGAATGGGAGTTGGAGCTGTAAACGCCGCACACGCCGTGACGCTGGCAGTTGTCCATGACAAGCCCGCGGCGATCGTTGTTTGCGGTATCGGTGGGGCCTATCCATCATCAGGTCTTCAGGTCGGCGACGTCGCGTGCGCCGAGATCGAAATTTACGGCGACCTCGGTGCGCAGAGTCCCGATGGATTCCTGGACATGAAGGCTCTTGGCTTCCCGGTGGTCGCTGGCAGCTCCGCGCCTCTCTACAACGAACTGCCTTTGCAGCTGTTCCCGTCATCGCGTCGCGTCAACTTCGTCACCGTGTCAACGTGCACGGGGACCCGCGCCGATGCGCTGGCACTCGAGTCGCGCACCGGGGGCGCGGTGGAGAACATGGAGGGTGCCGCTGTGGCGCACGTCGCCCATCTGCACGGCATACCGGTTGGCGAGGTTCGTGGCATCAGCAACATCGCCACCGATCGCGACAAGAGCACCTGGATGATCAAGCAGGCGTCGGAGGCCGCTCAGCATGCGCTGCTGGCGTGGCTGTCGCGAGAATTGAGGTAGGACGTGACACCCCCTCAACCCCTCAACCCCTCAATCCCTCACGCCCTCAGCTTCGCTTTTTCGTCCTGCCCCAACGACACCTTTGCCTTTCACGCGCTCGTGCACGGCGTGGCGGGCGACATTCGCGTCTGTCCGCACATCGACGACATCGAGGCTTTGAACATTCGTGCGGCCGAAGGCGATGCGGAGGTGACGAAGGTCTCGATTGCCGCCTACGGCTACGGCTTAAGAGAGCGCTACGTGTTGTTGCGCGCCGGTGGCGCGGCGGGGTTTGGTGTTGGTCCGATCGTCGTTGCCACGCGCCCGCGCGACGTCGGCGGCCGCATCGCGATTCCAGGCGAACGGACAACAGCGAACCTGCTGCTGCGATTGCTCGGGAATTTCGAGACCATCGTGATGCGGTTCGATCAGATCGAAGATGCGGTGTTGCGCGGTGATGCTGATTGCGGCTTGCTCATTCACGAAGGCCGCTTTACCTATGAAGGCAAAGGCCTGACGCTGCTCGCCGACCTTGGGATCGTATGGGAACAGCGCATGCACTGTCCGCTGCCGCTGGCGGCCATCGCGATCAGGCGAGACCTCGCGCCATCGCTGGCGCCCGCGGTCGATCGCGCCCTTCGCGCAAGCGTCGAATACGCGTTCGCTCACCCCGACGCCAGCCGCAACTACGTGCGATCGCTGGCGCAGGAAATGGACCCCGACGTCTGCGCGCGTCACATCCAGCTGTATGTGAACGATTACACGCGCGCGCTCGATGAAACCGCGGTCCGCAAGATGCTCGAATGGGGAGAGCAGCAGGGATTGTTCCCGCCAAGCACCGCCCCGATCTTCGTATAATTCTTCCACCCTTATGAAAACCCTACTCGCAGCAGTACTGGTGTGCGCGCTCGGCGTCGTGTCGGCCGCGCAATCCGATGTCGTCGCCAAACTGGGCTCGAACATGACCGAGGCGCACGACGCCATCTTTTCCTCGTTCTCGAGCGGTTTCATCGAGATCGTCGGCGCGCGCGACGTGTTCAAGGCCGCCGCAGATCCCGCACGGGCCGCCATGGTCACGGCGGTGGTCGGCGTCGCCCGCGCCTACACCGGCACCGCCGACTTCGCGAAACGCTATGCGACGTTCCGCGAGCAGCAGCGGCCGGAGGCCGCGAAAGCTGGCCCCTCATCTGCCGATGCCCTCAACGAGCAGATGCGAAAGAGCTTTGAAGAGGCCATCGCGAACATGGAGAAGGCGGCCAAGGCGATGCCGCAGATGAAGAAAGACTTCGACGTGCAGATCGCCGACATGCGAAAGCAACTGGCGGAACTGGGCAAGGACAAGGCCGCCAACGCGCAGATGGATGCGGCGTTGAAAGAAGGCGCGGCCTACCAGGCGCAGGCGCACAAGCAGGCGATTGCCGAGTGGGAGAAGGAATATCCCGCCGAGCCGAAGCCGTTCATCGCGCGCCGCTTGCGCGAGTTCCTCGCGCTGTCTGCGACGGTCGACTTCTCGGCGAAGGTCTCCAAGAAGGGCAACGATCCGGCGTTGAAGTTCGACAATCCTGCCTACGAGTCGAAAGACGCGCAGTGGAAGTACATGTATCGCGCCGGCAAGCCTGCTGTCGACGCGGCGCGCGCCGCCGCGCAGGATTGGCTGAAAGCTCTCGGAGGTTGATGCCGATGCGATCGGCGCTTCGGTCGTTGCTCGTTGTGGTGGCTGCGATCGCGCCAGCAATCGCGGCGGCGCAGCCCCCGGGCCTGCCGCCCGCGGTTCGCGCCGCTGCCGACGCGATTTCTGCGGAGCAGGTGGCATGGGATCTCGCGTTCCTGGCGTCGGATGAACTGCGCGGGCGCAACACGCCCTCACCCGGCTTCGACGCCGCGGCGGACTACATCATCGCGCGGCTGGCTCGGGCGGGTTTGCAGCCGGGCGGCGACAACGGCACCTTCAAACAGCATTACGAATTGCATGAGTCGCGCGTCGACGTGGATGCAGCCGCAATCGAGG
>DASVFC010000212.1:0-10111 GCA_036380235.1 Vicinamibacterales bacterium | reverse complement strand
TGCCGTCACGATCGGGCGGGTCGGAATAGGCGCCGGTGCGCACGCCGACCAGCAAGCTGACCGTTGGCGAGGTGTGATTGGCTTTTGCGATCACCGTGATGCCGTTGTCGAGCACCACGCGTTTCGGGTTGAGCGCCATTTACACGCCCTCCCCGTTCGGATCCGCATCATCGATGGCGGCAAGCATCTCGGTTCTGCGATTGCCGAGATCGGGTGTCGGCTCGAACCAGCCGATGGTGCGGTTCGATGGGGCGAGGTATTTGACCGCCGCGGCCTGTACTGACTCGACGGTCACCGCGTCGAGCCGCTCCCGCAGGCGTTCGTAGGCGCGCCACGAGGAAATGATCTCGAAGTATCCGAGTTGGAGGGCGATATCGGTGACGCTGTCGGCGTCGTAGACAAACCGGGCCCGCAACTGCGCGTGCACCTTCTTCAGCTCCGCGGCGGTGATTCCGCCGCTCCGCAAGCGGTCGATTTCAGTAAGCACCACGTCTTCCACCGACGCCGGTGACTGGTGTTCGGCGACGCCGGCGCTGATCGAATACAGATAGGGGTGCTCGGTCGGCATCAAGGCGCCGCTGACGTTTGACGCCAGCCCCTTGTCGACCAGCGCTCGATACAGCCGCGCGCTGCGCTGTGGGCGCGACACGCCGCCCATCGACCAGATGTTGAGCCCGGCGGCGCCGTTGAGGACTGCGTCGGCAACGAGCAAGGGAAAGAAATCGGTGGCATCGAATGCCGGGGCGTGAAACGCGGCCTTCCAATAGGCTGTGGTGCCTTCCTTGCGCAGCACCACCCGGCGTTCCGCCTGCTGGTCAGGTTCGGTCTGCCGCACCTTCGGCGGCCGCGACCCCGGAGCGATTGCGCCGAAGTGCTTCTCGACCTTTTTCAGCACGTCATCCGTATCGACGTCGCCGACGATCACGAGCGTGGCGTTCGACGGCACGTAGAACCTGCGGTAGTGCCCGTACAAGTCCTCGCGCGTCATGGTCTGCAGATCCGACAGCCAGCCGATGGTCGGATGGTGGTAAGGGTGAACCTTGAACGCCGCCGCCGTCACTTCGGTGTCCAGCAATTGCTCAGGATCGTTCTCGCCGCCCTGCAGCTCCGAGATGATCACGGTGCGTTCTGATTCGCAATCGGCCGGATCGTAAAGGCAGGCGTCCATGCGCTCGGCTTCGATGAACAACATGCGATCGAGCGCGTCTTTCGACGCCGTTTCGAGATACGTCGTCTGGTCGATCCACGTGTAGCCATTCCACGTGCCGCCGAACTTCTCGATGATGCCCTTCACCTGGTCGCGAGGAATGTTCCTGGTGCCCTTGAAGTTCATGTGCTCGCACCAGTGCGACACCCCCGTCACGCCCGGCCCCTCGTCCTTGGAACCGACGCGATACCAGCACCAAACCGAAGCCAGCGGCGCGGTATGGACCTCACGAATGAGGACCTTCAGCCCGTTATCCAGAACCGTCTCGCGAACCAAGCTTTACCCCCGGCTAAACCCAGAACCCAGAACCCAAGAACCCAGAACTACGACGAGCGACACTCCCCGACCAGCAGCACCTCCCGACAAGGAGTGCTCCCCGACAAGGAGTGCATCCCGTCACAGTACAATAAGTGGATACCCATGGCCGATTGGAAAGACACGTGCAACCTGCCGAGGACGGCCTTCTCCATGAAGGCGAACCTGCAGGCAACTGAGCCGGAAACCGTTGCCCGCTGGGAGGGGATGGACCTCTACGGTAAGATTCGCGCCGCGCGCAAGGGGGCGCCGAAATACCTGCTGCACGATGGTCCGCCGTACGCCAACGGCGAGATCCACATGGGCCACGCCCTCAACAAGATCTTGAAGGATCTCGTCGTCAAGTCGCACAACATGCTGGGGTTCGACGCCCCGTATGTCCCCGGCTGGGATTGCCATGGCCTGCCGATCGAGTTGAAGGTCGACCGTGAGCTCGGGCCGAAGAAAAAACAGATGAGCATCGCGGACTTCCGCCGCGCCTGCAGGGCCTATGCGGAGAAGTACGTCGACATCCAGCGTCGTGATTTCAAACGGCTCGGCGTGCTCGGCACTTGGGACGATCCCTATAAGACCCTGAAGTTCGAGTACCAGGCCGCCATCGTCCGCGCGCTCGGCAAGTTCGTCGAGCAGGACATGGTCTACAAAGGCAAGAAGCCCGTCCATTGGTGCACGCACTGCCGCACGGCCCTCGCCGAGGCCGAAGTCGAGTACGAGCCGCACACCTCGCCGTCGATCTACGTCGAATTCCCGATGAAGGACGGCGACGCGTCGGTCCTCATCTGGACGACGACGCCATGGACCATCCCGAATAACCTTGCGGTCGCTTTCCATCCCGATTTCGAATACGGGCTGTACGACGTCGACGGCAAAAGGGTCATCGTCGCGAAGGAGCTGGCGGAGACAATCGGCAAGAAGATCGGCAAGTCGTTCGACAGGCTGCTGCGGTCATTTCCGGGCAAGGAAATGGAGCGCGTGGTGTTCCGCCATCCGTTGTATGACCGTGATTCGCTGGGCGTGCTCGGCGACTACGTCACGCTCGATGCCGGAACCGGCGTGGTGCATACCGCTCCCGGCCATGGCGCAGACGACTACAAGACCGGCGTTCGCTACGGCCTCGACATCTACGCGCCGCTCGATGCCGGCGGCCACTACAACGACTCGGTGGAGTTGTTCGCCGGGCTCAAGGTGTGGGACGCGAACCCCAAGGTCGAAGCGGCGCTGAAGGAGCGCGGCCGCCTCTGGTATCGCGAAGACTTCGACCATTCCTATCCCCACTGCTGGCGTTGCCACAACCCGGTGATCTTCATGGCCACCGCGCAATGGTTCATCGCCATGGACGCGAAAGACTTCCGTCAGCGCGCGCTGGAGTCGATCAAGCAGACGCGGTGGATCCCGGAGTGGGGACAGGCTCGCATCGAGGGCATGATCGCCAATCGTCCGGACTGGTGTATTTCACGCCAGCGTGCCTGGGGTGTGCCGATCCCGGCCATGGACTGCACCCGATGCGGTACCGCGGTGCTGACCCGCGAGTTGATAGAGAAGGCCGCGAAGGTGTTTGACGTTTACGGCGCCGATGCATGGTACGAACGGCCGATTGAGGAATTCGTTCCCGAAGGGATGACGTGCGAATCGTGCGGCAGCACGGAATTTGAGCGTGAATTCAACATCCTTGACGTGTGGTTTGACTCCGGCTCGAGTCACGAGGCGGTGCTGCCCTTCCGCGACGATCATCACTGGCCGGCAGACATCTATCTGGAAGGCAGCGATCAACATCGCGGCTGGTTCCACAGTTCGCTGCTCGTCGGCATCGGCACGCGCGGGCGCGCCCCGTTCAACCAGGTGCTGACGCACGGCTTCGTCATGGACGAGCACGGGCGCAAGATGTCGAAGTCGATCGGCAACACCGTGGCGCCTCAGGACGTGATCAAGCAGAGCGGCGCCGAGATTCTGCGGCTTTGGGTGTCGATGGTCGATTACCGCTACGACATCAACCTCGGCAAGGAAGTGCTTGCGCGCACGGTAGAGAGCTACCGGAAAATTCGCAACGTCATCCGCGTGCTGCATGCCAACCTCTACGACTTCGATCCGAAAGCCGACACCGTCGCGAAAGCGCGGCTGCTCGAAATCGATCGCTGGGCGCTGGCCCGGTATGCCGACGCCGCGGAGAAAATCGTCAAGGCGTATGAGGACTACGACTACCCTGCGATCTTCCAGGTGGCGAACCAGCTGATCACGGTTGATCTGAGTGCGTTCTACGTGGACGTGACGAAGGATCGCATGTACACGCTCGGGGCCAATTCCGAAGCCCGCCGCTCCGGCCAGACGGCGATGTTCATCATCGTCGAGGGCCTGGCTCGTCTGCTCGCGCCGGTGTTGTCTGTGACGATGGACGAGTTGTGGCGGCAGCTGCCGGGCGAGCGTGAAGAGTCGGTGCACATGGCGCTGTTCCCACGCGACCTCGAGCAGTGGAACGATGCACCGTTGCTCGAGCGCTGGTCGCAGCTGGCGGCGGTACGCGATCAGGTCAATCTACAGCTGGAAGAGAAGAGGAAAGACAAGACCATCACCGCCAACCTGTCTGCAAGGGTCAACATCGAAGCGGGCGGGGACCTGGTGTCGTTGCTGACTTCGTACAGCGACTTTCTACCGACGCTGTTTGGTGTTTCGGAGGTCAGCGTCACGAGTGCGGGAAGCGATGCCATCAAGACCTCGGTCGAGAAGGCCGGCGGTACCAAGTGCGAACGCTGCTGGCGCTATGTGCCGCAGGTGAACGATCAAGGTTTGTGCCCGCGATGCGTCGAGGCGCTGGCGGAACCGGTCAGCCTCTAGACCATGCTCGCCGATCGCAAGCCAGAGATCTTCGTCGCGACGTCGGTCGTCATTCTCGATCAGCTCACGAAGGCCATGATCCGGCCGACGCTGGCGCTGCACCAAAGCGTGGAAGTGATTCCGGGCTTTCTCGATCTGACGCGCGTGCACAACACCGGCGCCGCCTTCGGGATGCTCAACGACATGGACTTCCCGATGAAGACGCTGGTGCTGTCGCTGGTGGCGTTGATCGCGCTCGCCGGCGTGGCGTGGTACGCTGCTACGGTGCCGCTCACGGATCGGCTGGCGCGAATCGGCGTCGCCGGCGTGCTCGGCGGCGCCATCGGCAACCTGATCGATCGCGCCAAGGACGGCTACGTGCTGGACTTCGTCGACGCCTACTTCGGGACGTGGCACTTCTGGGCCTTCAACGTCGCCGACGCGGCGATCACGATCGGCGTGATCTTGATGATTCTCGATATGCTGGGGTTAGGGAGGGGTTCGGAAAGCCGTGCATCCAATCCTGTTTAACGCGGGCCCGGTCACCATTTATTCCTACGGCGTGCTGCTGGCCGCAGCTTACCTGCTCGGCCTGTGGATGGCGGTGCGCCGCGCAAAAGCTGCCGGCCTCGATCCGACGCGCATCATGGACCTCGGCATCTGGGTGATCATCGCCGCGCTGGTCGGTGCCAAGGCGCTCCTCTTCATCGTCGACTTCGAGCACTTCACCAGTAGCTGGCAGGAGTTCACCACGCTGCTGCGATCCGGCGGCGTCTTCTACGGCGGGTTGATCGCCGCCATTCTCGTTTGCATCTGGCAGCTCAAGAAGCACCGCCTGCACCTGTGGACGTCGGCTGACTTGTTCGCACCCGGAATTGCGCTTGGCTACATGGTGGGCCGGCTTGGGTGCCTGATGGCCGGCTGCTGCTACGGCAAGCCGACCGATGTAGCGTGGGCGGTTACGTTTACCGACCCGGTGGCGAACCTCAACGTCGGCACGCCGTTGAATGTGGCGCTGCATCCGACGCAGTTGTATGAATCAGGCGCCGGCCTGGTGATCTTCGTGGCGCTGATGCTGCTGGAGCGGCGGCCGGGGCATTTCCCGGGCCGCACCTTCTGGAGCTTCGCGCTGCTCTACGGCGTCCTGCGGTTCATCATCGAGTTCTTCCGCGGCGACACCAGCCGCGGCTACGTCTTCGACACCCTGTCGACGTCGCAGTTCATCTCGGTGATCCTGGTGCCGCTGAGCCTGTTCATGCTGTGGTACTTGAGGCGTCCAGCTCGGCCGGCGGCCGCGGACACCGCACCCCGCGGCCCGCGCAAGCCTCGCTTCGCATGAGACCGGCAGCGGGGAGCCGGGAACCGGGAACTGGAAGAGAGGCCGGCTACCGCGATCCCGGATCCCGGATCCCGGCGCGACTTCAGTTCGTCGCCGATGGCGAAGCCGGTGGCGACCGCCTGGATCGCTACCTCACCGCGCAGATTCCCGACTACTCGCGCTCGCAGATTCAGCGCCTGATCGAAGGCGGCCACGTCACGCATTCCCGCTACGCCAAGGTCAAGGCCAATTCCGATATTCGCGAAGGCGACGTGATTGGCATCGACTTGCCGGAGGCGCAGCCCACGGCGGCACAGCCCGAAGATCTCCCTGTCGAGATTCTTTTCAACGACGCCGACGTCGTGGTCGTGAACAAACCGGCTGGCATGGTAGTGCACCCGGCGGCCGGTAATCCCACCGGCACGCTGGTGAACGCTTTGCTACATCACGTCAAGGACTTGAGCGGCGTCGGCGGCGAGATTCGGCCGGGCATCGTGCATCGTCTCGACAAGGGTACGTCGGGCGTGATGGTGATCGCGAAGAACGACGACGCGCACAAGGAGCTGGCGCGGCAGTTTCACGATCGGGAAGTCGAGAAGGAGTACGTCGCCCTGGCGTGGGGCCTGGTGCAGCAACGCAAGCGGATCAACGCCGCGATCGGGCGCGATCCCAAGAACCGCGTCAGGATGTCGACCCGCGCCGGCCGCGCCCGCAGCGCCGTAACCCGCGTCACCTGGTCGCGCGATCTCAAGGGCGTCACCCTGCTTCGCGTTGCCATCGCTACGGGTCGCACGCATCAGATTCGCGTGCACCTCAGCGCCATTGGCCACCCGATCGTCGGCGATGCGCTATACGGCGGCGTGCATCGCCGCGTGCCGCACCCGCTACGCGCGGTGACGAAATTGACGCGGCCGTTTCTCCATGCCGAGCGGATCGCCTTCATTCATCCGCGAACGAAGGAGCGGATGGAGTTCTCGGCGCCGCTGCCCGCCGACCTCGAATCAGTGGTCGCCGACCTCGTGCCGCCGGATAAATATGGTTCGATCTTCGCGAGAGACGACGCAGGGAATCTCGGGAATTAGCCGCTTCACCCAGATCGCGTTTCTGCGCGTGTCAGATTCATCCCAGTCATCATTTCCTAATCGCTTGGCTCGGCAGCTGCATCTGTGGCACAACATCAAGATGCATATCGCCCATCTGCCGGCTCTGATAGCCGCGTTCTGCGTAACCGCGTCGGTCGTTCGCGTCGAGGCGCAAACGGCACCGCCCCCGCCGCCGCCCGGATGGACCGGTTCGGCGAGCGCCGGACTCGCGTTGACCTCCGGCAACAGCGACAGCTCCAACGTGAACGTCGCCTACGACGTCAAGCGCGACACCGGCGGGCCGTTCCTGTTCAAGAGCACCGCGCTGTTCCTCTACGGCGAGACCGAGGAGGTCACGACCAGCGATCGCCTGTCACTTGACGGCAGGGTCGAGCGCAAGCTCAGCGACCGCACGTCGCTGTTCGCGCAGACGCAATATCTCCGCGACGAGTTCAAGGCCATCGACTACCTGGTCTCGCCAACGTTCGGTCTGAACCGCATTCTCGCGAAGAACGATCGCACCGAGCTCAGCGCCGATGCCGGCGTCGGTGTGGTGTGGGAGAAGAACCCCGACCTCGAGCTGCAAACCGACGGCGCCGTCAGCGCCGGACAGAAGTTCACGCACAAGCTCACCGCCACCACCGAGTTGACGCAAAAGGTGAATGCGCTGTGGAAGATGGACGACTTCAACGATGCGCTATACGTGTTCGGCCTCGGGTTGGCGGCCAACATCACCGGCGGCACGCAGATGAAGATCGAATTCCTCGACACCTACAAGGCGCGCCCGCCCGTCGACATCGAGAAGAACGACATCGCGACGCTCGTCTCATTCGTTTATAAATTCGACTGAAACCCCACGAGGTTATAAAGGTTATAAGGGTTATAAAAGGTTATAAAGGTGGTTCGGTTCTGGTGCTGGTTCTGGTTGGGCGTTCGGGAGAACGAGAACCGAACTGGGAACCGGAACCAGAACGAGAACCAGAACCAGAACGAGAACCAGAACCACCCTTATAACTTTTATAACCCTTATAACCCTTATAACCTTTTCCCTTGATGCCCGAACTCCTTGCCCGTACGACGGTTCATAAGGGCCGCATCTTCCAGGTCGAGATTGACGTCGTCAAGTTGCCGACCGGGCACACGGTGGACATGGAGATCGTTCGCCACCCCGGCTCGGTGGTATTGATTCCTATTCCCAAGCCAGGCTCGATCATTCTCATTCGCCAGTATCGCTACTCGATCGATCGCTGGATCTGGGAGTTGCCGGCGGGCAGCCTCAAGCCGGGTGAAGATCCAGACAAGGCGGCGGCGCGCGAATGTGAGGAGGAGATCGGGCTCGCGCCGGGGCAGGTCACGCGGCTGCGCGGTTACTACCCCACACCAGGATTCTGCGACGAGCAAATGATCTATTACCGCTGCGAGGATCTGCGGCCGCCGGCGCCGGATTCAACAGTGCGGCAGGACGAGGACGAGGAAATCGAGCCACGAACGTTCACGATCGAAGAAGCGCGCGAATTGATCCGTGCCGGCGAGATCGTCGACCTGAAGACGCTGGCTGGGCTGTCGCTCATTTAGCGTTACCGCGGATCAGGGCGGCACAGCTTCTGGATATTCTCGGCCTCGAACGTCGGAATGCCGGTGATGGCGATACGCCGCAGCCGTTCTTCGAGAAATCCCGCTCGTTGGCACGGCGCCGCCGACGGCAGCAGCGCGGCCCTCGAATCCGGTCCAAGATGAAGCACCGCGTCGAGCTGCTGCTCAATCGGCAACGTCGCGTATTGATCCCTGGCTATCGCCTGGACCTTGCCGTCGACGACGCGGACCCGTTGTGACGGGAACGTGGTCAGGCGTCCCGTATCGACGGTACCGAGCGTGGTGCCGGCTACTGCCACAAAGGCCGGAACCCGCCAGTTCGCGGCCTCCGGCCACACCGTCAACAGCGGTTCTTCGAGGCGCCAGATCGTAAACACGCGAGTTGGTCCGGCCCGCTCGAGCAAGCTGACGATCGTTTCGCTGCGCCAATCGACCATTTCGAAGTTTGACCCGACGTTGCGCCGTTGAAAATGCAGATGGCCGTAGATGATTAGCGCCTTACGACCTTTGCCGATGATCTCCGTCTGAATCAGCGCCGCCGGATAGCTGTCTCGTTGCGCCAGCCACTTGAAGTGATCCTCGCGCGTGTGAACCCGCGCCCAGTCAATCGGCGGATCGCCAAGCAGGATGCGCAGGCGGCGGTCGGGAGGCAGCGTCGCGTTGATTCGCCGAAACTGCCGGAACCACTCGACGTCCGCGGAGATTTGGTTCGCAACCGTCGTATTCAGCCAGACCTCGGCGAGCGCGGCTTCATCGATGGCGCCGCCATCGACGTACGCGTCCGCGAGCGATTGATAACGCGCGTTGCCGATCTCGACGATCAGATCGGCACCGGTCTGCGGAAAACGCGGGTCAGCAAATAAGGCGCGCAGGAACTGCTGCATTCCGGCGTTGCCGTGTGGATCGCTGATCGCGACGAGCTGATGGGCGGTAAGCGCGTCAATGACGCCATCGATCGCCGCGCTCGGCACCGGCGCGCGCCGTTCAGGCCCAGGCTGCGCGTCCGCCGTGAACGGCAGCGCGAGCACGACAGCGACCACGGCAAGCTTCATCGGGCGCGAGCGTCGACGAGCGGCCCGAGCAACACAACCGGCCGGCGAATCCCGAGCGCCGAGACCCCGCCCAGTAGTCCGAGCACGAACAGCGCGGTGGTGCCGACCTGGGGAATCAGCGCCGGTAGGAACGGCGAGCCGCCTGACGCGACAGACGCCGCTTTCAGCGCGGTCGCCGCGCACAACATCGTGGTGCCGCCAAAGACGACGATCGCCAGGATGCGGTGATTGAGGTGGCCGGCGTGGATCAGGCGCGCCACCCCGAGACCAAGCGCGAACGCCACGAGCGCCGCCGCGCCATTGACCGCGCCAAACGCGTCGGGGAATCGCATCAGGATGCGGAATCCCTCGAACCGCAACAGCCAATCGGTGACGTTCACGACGAATACCGCGTAGAACGCCACCAGCAGCAACGTGATGAAACCGGTGACGTAGTTCTCGAGGCGGTGAATGGCTCGGCCGCGAATGCGCAGCGTGCCCTCCTGCGCCAGCAACGCCACCACCTGCCGCCAGTACCATCGCGACCCGCGGCCGGCGGCGAACTCTTCATCGAGATCGCCGCGCAACGCCTCGTTGCCGGGTGCGAGCCAGTCGAGCAACAACCGTGCGAGTCGAGGTGGATGCGGCATGGCGCCTCCCTAAGAGAGCTGCGGTAGTTGCGACCAGAGTGCGGTGAGCGCGTCCCGGGTATCCTGCACCGAACCGAGACCGGCGCGCGTCAGCGCAAAGTGCTTCT